>JAUHWV010000075.1 GCA_030427335.1 Gammaproteobacteria bacterium
GGATGGCTTCTTTTTCAGCAGCGTATAGCCCATAGTTACTCATATCCCAGCGTTTGGCTGCCGAGCTTGCCATATTAACGATGGACCCGCCTTGCTTTTTAAGGTGCGGATACGCCGCTTGCATAAGCAACAGTGTGGCGGTTGGGCCTGTTATCATCGCCTTGTTAATGTCTTCTAGGGTAAGACCTAATAGCGGCTTAATTGTTGCACTGACCGCATTGTTTACCAGAATATCCAAACGACCAAAACGCGATGCCGCTTGTTCAATGACGCCGGGTAATGCATCTAGATTGCTGATGTCACACTCTATGGCAAGCGCCTCTTGATCAAAGCGGTCTTTAATTTTTGCTACGGTGTCTTCGCATTTTGAAAGCGTTCTGCCAACGGCAACCACGTTTACCCCACGCTTAGCCAGTGAAAATGCGATGCCTTGGCCAATGCCCTGTCCTGCTCCGGTGATTAAGGCAACCTTGCCTGCAAGTCCGTCGCTCATAATTGCTCCTTATCGTATTTTGTATTCACTCATGTGAATCACGTTAATGGTGTCCTGTTGAATAAAACGTTCGCAGCTCGCCATCATGCGGGCCACGTTTGCTTGCAGCTTTTTTGTGTTGCCAAGCGCGTCGAAGAACACCTCAGGAGAGGTTGCCGCTTCGATTGGAAAGTGCTCCTCCACTAGTGCATCAAACGGAGCGTGACAATCCGCCGCTACCAAGTTCTGGTAGTAGCCGAAGGTACTTTGGGTTTCGATTGCAACCGCCGTGTGGTCGCCAAGCCAGCGCTGTAGAAACGAGGCGCGATCCAGATCGGAGCGCATTTTAAACGTGCAGAGCTGCACCGTTCCGGGCGTTCGCATACCGAGCGGTGAGCTCGGGTTTAAGACCTCTCGTGTCTCGCAGCGAACAACCGAGCTCCCCGGAAAACAATCGGCAAGCAAGGTGTTGTAGGCGAGCGTATCGGCCTCGTTGAGGTTATCAATGCTGATGCAGGCTAGTGGGGCGGGCGGTGCGCCCTCTTGCGATAATCCCGCCGCAATTGCGGAGTCGTCGTCGCTGATCAAAACCCGTACGCTGACGTTGTCAGGTAGGGTTGTGATTACATCATTTACGCGTTCTCTGAGCGCATTGATATTTGTTTCCTCAAACAGAAGACAGCGTAAGCTATGCATCTTTAGATCCCTATTTGTAGAGCGTAACGTTTGCGATGAAAGTTGGCGTCGCCAAATAGCTGGTTGCATACGCGAGAGCGTTTAAGGTAAAGACCGATATCGAGTTCGTCGGTAATACCCATGCCCCCATGCATCTGTACGGCTTCGTTGCTGATGTGCTGATAGCATTCGTTTGCAAGGGCCTTTGCCTGACTCGCAGCCTTGGCAATGTTGCGACCTTGATCTAAACGAGTAAATGCTGACAAGACGGCGCTGCGAGCCAATTCGAGCTGACAATACATTTCAGCGCAGCGATGCTGCAGAGCTTGAAACGTTGCGAGCTTCACATCGAACTGCTCTCGCTCATTCAAGTGGTACACGGTGCGCTCAAGCAGTGACTCGGCGCCGCCAATCATCTCCGCCGCGAGTGCGATCGTTGCGATGTCGAGGGCTTGTTCTACCGAGGCGACTTGCTCTCCTTCGCCGAGCTCTTCTACTCCCGCAAGATCACGGAAGTGCAAGTCGCTAAATTTGCGTCCATCCATGAGCATGTAGCGCTCTTGCTCAACATCTTCGAGTGAATTCAGGGCCAGAACGCAGAGCGCTCCCGACGCATTTTTAGCGATAACCAAAACCAGTCCGGCTTCCTGAGCATCCATAACCATCGTTTTGGATCCGCTGAGGGCGCCATTGGCCCACTTTGTTTCTATGCTTTTAGGGTTGTAATGCCGGCCCTCTTGTACAGCGACCGTCGCTGTGAGCTCGCCCGAAGCGAGCGCCGGGAGCCAGCGGCTCTTTTGTTCCTCGGTACCGACGAGTTTGATCAAGCTGGCGGCCAATGCCACGCTCGAAACGAGCGGTGTTGCGACTAAGTTACGTCCGGTTTCACCCAAGACGGCCGCCAAGCCCATGAAGCCAAAGCCCAGGCCTCCGTATTCTTCGGGGAGTGCGACCGCGGGAATGCCGAGCTCGACCAACTGTTGCCATAGCTCGAGGTCATAGGCTGGCCCTTCAGGGGCCGCTCTAAGCTTACGTAAGTTGTCGACCGGCGCATTTTCTTCGATGAAGGCGCGCGCGGTGTCTTTGAGCATGCTTTGTTCTTCGTTGAATATCACGGTGCGTTCCTTGTAATTAAGAGGCCATGCCTAGGGCACGTTTGGCGATAATGTTCAGCTGTATCTCGGAGGTGCCGCCAGCGATAGTGTGAGACTTATTGAATGCCCAGTTACGTGTAACGATATGCTCTTGCTGGTTTGCCGTAGGTGCCGTCCAACTCAGAGCTTTATTGCCCAGTACTTCCAGAATCAATTCGTCTTTTCGCTGCAGCTGCTTGGTGCCGATATGTTTGAGCAGCATGCCTAAACGTTGGTCTACTTGCTTGGCTTTGTATTGATAGAACATGCGCTCATTGAGTTGCTCAAAAGCCTCCATTTCCATAAGGAGCTGGGCTATGCGACTGCGTATCTCGCCGTCTTCGATGGTGCCTTCGGAATTCAGGCTGAGATACTGTTGAGCGAGTTCCAGTAAGCTGAAGTCCTCCTTCTCAGACATAGACTCCATGGAAGACATTAATGTACGTTCGTGTTTTAGTAGTTCTTTAGCGACATCCCATCCTTTATTAAGTTCGCCTACGAGGTTCTCTTTCGGGACTTTAACGTTGTCGAAGAAGGTTTGGCAGAATTCCGACTCACCGCTGATCAGCTCGATTGGGCTGACCGATACACCTTCGCTAGCCATATCAATCAGTAGAAAACTGATGCCCTGTTGTTTTGGAGCAGATGGATCCGTGCGAACTAGACAGAATATCCAGTCGGCCTTGTGCGCGTTAGTCGTCCATATTTTGGTGCCATTTACCAAGAAGTGGTCGCCCATATCCTCGGCTTTTGTTTTGAGGCTTGCGAGGTCTGAGCCCGCACCTGGCTCAGAATACCCCTGTGCCCAGCGGATCTCTCCCTTTACGATCTTAGGAATATGCTCTTGCTTCTGCGCTTCGTTGCCGTAAGCAAGTAGGGCGGGACCAAACATCCAAATCCCGATTTCATACAGGGGGGGGCGACACTTCAATCGAGCCATTTCCTGCTGCAATACCTTGGCTTCCTCAATGGATAGACCGCCGCCACCGTATTCTTTCGGCCAGCTTGGAGCGGTCCAGCCACGATCGGCCATCGCTTCAAACCAGGCTTGGGCATCCGCCGAGGGGAATACGCGATTGCGTCCGCCCCATATCTGCTCTCTTTTGAGAATGGGTTGTCTCTGAGATTCAGGGCAGTGTGCTTCTAGCCAAGCTCTTGTCTCAGCGCGAAAAGTTTCAAGATCGCTCATTTAGAGCCCTCCTAAGGATGTTACGGAGTGCTTATCACTGGGATACGCCACCGTGAGTTGCAGTAATTCTTGCTTTATTCGTTTGATGTGTTGTGTTTCGAAAGGCGCTTGTGGCTCTAGAATTTTGTCCATCGCAAAACCCGCCAGGAATCGGTGCACAAATCGAAAACTGTCCTTCAGAACGGATCGAGGTATTGGGTAACCCTCAAACATCTCGGCCATGATGCGGACGTGCTTATCTTGGTGTTTATCGACCGAAAAACCCGGGCTCTCAGCCCCTTTAGCATTCAGATGCCAGGCCCGCAGAATTTCGGAGAACGCAAAATAGAGATCACTCCGATAATGTTCCCAAACGGTATCTACGAATCGGTTGATACGCGATTCAATATGCCCTTCATTGAGCCTTGCCTCGGATAATTGGCTCAAATAAATGTCTTGAGCTCGGTGCAGTACCGCAACCATGATTTCGTCTTTGTTGCCAAAATGATGCTGTACCGCGCCCCAAGTAATGCCCGCACGATGGGCGATTTGGCTTGAGGTGGCGCCAGCGAGTCCCGATTCATTGATAAGCTCAATTAGCGCACCCAGTATGCGCTCGCGAGTCGCGAGCGCCTTGCGGGCCTGGTGCCCAATGGGCTCATGGTCGGCTAGGTATCGAACCGTAGTGCTGTTCATTTTGCGAAGTAGGTCTTTTTGATTTCCGCCTTAATGAGCTTTTCAGTTGCGGTTCGAGGGAAAGGCGTTTCCGTGAAGCGAACTTCGATCGGAACTTTGAAGCCGGCTAGGTGGGTTTTGCAAAATCGAATAACATCTTCACCTGTTAAGTGCTCGTGGCCTGCTTGCATGCGAACGACAGCGACGGGTTCTTCGCCAAATCGATCGCTCTCAATCGCCACCACGGCTGCCTCCGCGCATCCAGGGAATTGCAGTAGGCAATTCTCGACTTCAACCGGATAGATGTTTTCCCCGCCTCGAATGATCATGTCTTTCACGCGATCGCAGATGTAGAGCAAACCATCTTCATTAAAATAGCCAACGTCTCCGGTTTTAAACCAGCCCTGGTCGAAATCAGAGTCGTCCTTAGCGCCACTGAAATACGACTGGATGCAGGTTGATGATTTCACCCAGATTTCACCGGGGGTGCCGTCTTGAACCTGATTACCGTCTTCGTCACAGAACTTGAACTCAACGATCGGGCTTGGAAAGCCGCTTGAGCCGGGCCGAGCTGATACCATGTAGCCTGTAAACGCAGCGCCTGTACCGCCCGTTTCTGTTAAGCCCCAACCTGCACCGGGCATCGCATTGTTCAGCTTTTCGCCGTACAGATTGTGCAGTTTTCCGGGAGTCGCGCCACCGCCGGCGCTGACGTTGGTAATAATCGATTGATCTACATCTTTGAAGTCGTCGTGCAGAAGTAGGTCTAAGAGCATTGCTGAGGCGCCCATCAGCACGGTAATTTTTTCTTCTTTAACGAGCTTGGCTGCTTCTTCTGCGTTCCATTTATACATCATGTAAAGACCGCGACCATGGCGGCAGTTAATAATGAATTGCGAAAATAAACCACTAATGTGAAACAAAGGAACGGCAAGTAGCGTTTTTGGTGGCACTGGGCTTGCCAGCTGCTTGTTCATGGTTTCGGTATTAGTCATGTAGGTTGCTGCGCCAATGAACTCCACGTTCATGAGTGCCTGGCAGCAGTTAAAGTGAGTAAACAAGGCGCCTTTGGGGCGGCCAGAGGTGCCTGAGGTAAACAGTAAAATAGCGGGATCTGTAGGCGCGATATCGGGCGCGTGGAAGTCTTCTTTTGCCGCTTGTTGTATGACATCCCAAAACAGAGCGCTCGCCGCGTCCTTCGCATCCGGTTCTACCACGATTGCGGGCAGGGTATCACCTGCCGCGCGGATAAAATTCAAGCGGTCGGCGTCACAAATTACCAACTTAGACTCACTGTCCGTTAAGCCTTGATGAAGCTCCTCTGAGCGGCCCCAAGAGTTAAGAGGCACGACCGTTGCGCCACAGTGAACAATCGCAACGAATGCGATAAGCCATTCGGGTCGATTGCGCATGGCGATGGCGATGCGATCCCCGGCAGATATATTGAATTGAGATTGTAGCGCAGAGGCCATTTTATCTGCGGCATCAAAGAAGGAGTCGAAAGTATAGCTGTCCCCCATATACTGCAAAAACAGCTTGTCGCCGAATCCGCGTCCGGGTGCTAGAACCTCTACAAGCGACTTAGGCGCGTTCTTGAAGGCCTTAAAAGCAACTCCTCCATGTTCGTGATCTATCACTTCAAAGGGAGCACCGGGCCCCGTCAATTGCGCAACGGCGTTGTGATGGGGTGCGCTAAATTCGCTCATGAAAACCTCGCTCGGACATAATGGGTTTATTGTTTGATGCCACGCTACAGCGTTGAGGGGAGTATTCGCGATAAAACATTGCTAGGCAAATGTTTTGGCTCTGTCACTATCGTCCACTTGCATTACTTAGCGCCCTATACAAGTACGGGATAAACGCGCTCTAATTCGACCTACTCTGGACAGAACTGCCCATCGAATTAGGAAATCCAACATGCAGACAGCTTTAACAGAGCGCCTTGGGTGCCGCTACCCGATAGTCCAAACCGCTATGGGTTGGGTTGCGGATCCTGTACTGGTTGCCGCGACAGCGAATGCTGGCGGCTTTGGTTTCTTGGCTGGCGCGGTTATGACGCTCGAAGAAGTGGAGCAGGGCATCAAGCAAATCAAGAGCCTTACAGACAAACCCTTCGGCGTGAACTTCCATATGTATGTCCCACACGCCGAGCAGATTATCGACTTGTGTATCGAGCATCAGGTGAGAGCGGTTAGCTACAGTCGTTCACCTTCCTCTGCGGCGGTGAAGCGTCTTAAAGATGCGGGTGTTGTATGTATGCCTACCGTCGGAGCGCTCAAGCACGCAGTAAAGGCCGTTGAGTTTGGCGCCGATATCGTTGTTGTTCAGGGCGGCGAAGGCGGAGGGCACACAGGCTCAGTCGCTACATCGATCTTGCTAAAGCAGGTACGCAAGGCCGTTAACGTGCCGGTTGTTGCAGCAGGTGGTTTCAGTGAGGGTGCCGATTTGGTGTCGGCCTTAGCGCTAGGTGCGTCGGGTATCGCTATGGGAACCCGATTCTTGTTGACTCAGGAGTCGCCCGTACCGGAGGCGACAAAAGCGATTTATCTGCAGACACCGCCAGAGAAAATTATTACCAGCACCAAGCTAGACGGATTGCCTCAGCGCATGATTTTAAACCCTCTGCTGAGTCGCCTCGAAAAGGCGAGCAGTCTGCAAATGCTGCTGCTGGCGGTGAAAAACGGCCTTGCCTTTACAAAGCTTACCGGCGTGTCTTTATTCGGAATGTTGAAGTCGGCTATGGCGATGCAAAAAAATACGGATTTGACCTTGGGTCAGACCATGATGGCGGCTAACGCACCGATGATGATTCAAGAAGCGATGGTTAAAGGTCATCCGAACGATGGCATTCTGCCGAGCGGTCAGGTGGCGGGCGTTATTACAGAACTGCCTACGGTGGCTGAGCTGATCGAACGAATTATTCGTGAGGCAGATCAAACTTTCGACAACCTAAATGCGTTACGATCTCCAAATTAAGGAATAAACATGGCTTTTACTACGACTATCGAAAGCGGCATTGCGGAAGTGGTTTTCGACAAACCGCCAGTCAACGCATTTAATTCGGCGGAGTGGGCGTCTATTGCCGCTGAGATCACGGCTTTGGGTAAAAACGATGCCGTTTCCGTGATCGTTATTCGTTCAGAGGGCAAAGGTTTTTGCGCGGGCGTTGATATCAAGGAGCTGGACGCCGATTCTCGGAAGATCGTGCCGGTGAACAAAGGCAATTACGATACCTTCGAATCGATCCACTTAAACCCCAAGCCTGTGATAGTTGCCTTACATGGCTTTGTTTTAGGTGGGGGCATTGGTATCGCGGGCGCGGCAGATATTATCGTCGCCTCCGAGTGCGCTCGTTTCGGCGTTCCCGAAGTGGATCGAGGCGCCATGGGCGGTGGTGCGCATTTGCAGCGTATGTTCCCCGTTCAAAAAGTGCGGTATATGTACTTCACGGGCCAATTTATTGATGCACAAGAGGCTTACCGTTTAGGCGCTGTGGAGCGTGTTGTCGCTCGGTCGGAGTTGCGTGCCGCGGCAATGGAAATCGCGGGTCATATTGCGGCTAAGAGCTCGATTATGATTCAGCTCGCAAAAGAGGCGCTGACAGGTATTGAAGATGGTAGCTTAGAGGCGAAATATCGTTGGGAGCAGGGTTTTACCCTAGAGGCATATACTCACGCGGATTCAAATGAGGCTCGAGCAGCCTTCGTTGAAAAGCGCGATGCGAAATTTTAAAGATAAGGAGAAAGTTAATGGCTAAGGCAGTCGATTATAAGCTGGGGCCCAAAACCTTCCCAACGGGATGGTTTGTGGTCGCCGAGAGCTCAGAACTGGATCAAGGTCCGATGGCCCTGCGATTTTTTGGCCGAGATTTAGCGCTGTATCGGGGCGAATCCGGTCGGCCGATCATGCTGGACGCCTATTGCAAACATATGGGCACGCATTTAACGGCCAGCGATTCGGCGATGATTGTTAAAAATGGCAAGCAGATTGAAGGCGATTCCATACGCTGCCCCTATCACGGTTGGCGCTACAATTCGGAAGGCCACGTGGATGACATCCCGGGGCACGATGGCCCCTGCCCTAAATCGGCGTCGATTCGCTCTTACCCTGTCGTTGATAATATGGGCTGCATCATGATGTGGTTCGACGAAGAGGGTCAGGAACCGACTTACGATGCACCTTTCCTAAAAGAGTGGGATGATCCGCAGTGGATCCACTGGGAGCTTGATCACTTGGGTGAGCTCGATATTCACCCGCAAGAAGTGCTCGATAACATGTCTGATATGCGGCACTTAGAGCCGACGCATGGACAGCCCTGCGGGTATTTTGAAAACGAGGCAAAAGACCACGTTTACATTCAGCGTCAGGGTGGCGTGATGCAGCTATATGGAAACGTCGATCTGTATACCACGACTTGGTACACGGGCCCCGGTGTGTTGCTATCCAAGCAAGTTTGGGCTGACACGGTGCAGTATGAATTGATTTGTAATACGCCTGTTGAAGACGGACGCATAAAAGCTTGGCATGGCTGTTTGGTAAAAGGGTCTTCGATTCCGCCAACGGCAGAAGACAAAGAGCTCGCTAAGCAGACGCAAGCCGGAGCACTTGAAGCGTTTGCGACGGACTTTCAAATTTGGCGCTATAAAGAGCCAGCGCTTCGCCCTATGGCGATGAAGAGCGATGGTCCGTTCCGAGTGGGCCGCAAATGGTACTCACAGTTCTACGCAAAGTCAGAGGACGTGAAAGCACTGCAGCAGGAGCTGAACGGCTTTTACCAAATTCCCGGTGTTGCAACACCCGCCGATAAAAATCATGCCATCGATGATGGCCTCCCCTTCATGGATTAAGGAGAGCGATATGGATTATTCAAACGCAGTGGCAGCCGTAGAGCAGTATATGGTGGGCCTTGAGGGCGATGACGTGCAGGTCATCCTCGATTTGTATGCAGAGGATGCTCAGGTCGAAGACCCAATTGGTAGCGATTTGGTGGTAGGTCATGAGGCCTTAGCCACCTTTTACAACTTCGCCCTTGGATCAATAACCAAGGCCAGTTTAACTGGCCCCGTTCGGCTAGCTGCGAATGAGGCCGCCTTTTCGTTCACCCTCCAGCTCGGTGACGATAGCGATCCAACCTACATGGACATTATCGATGTCTTCAAGTTTAACGAAGAAGGTAAGGTAATCTCCATGCGCGCGTTCTGGGGGCCAGAGAACATGCGAAAAGCGTAAAAGCGCAGCGCTCGAAAAAAGCGAATAGAGCCTAGTTACGAGAACGTGACTAGGCTTTTTAGTATCAGGCTAACGAGCATGGATTGTTGCGACACGCCCGTCTTTGCAAAAATTGAGCGCAACTGTGCGCGCGCCGTGTTGCGCGCTATTCCTAAATCACCTGCGGCTTGATCCAGATTGGCACCCTCGGCGAGCTGTTTGGCCAGCATAGCTTCGGCGCGCGTCAATCCATAAAGTGACATAAGCAGTCGGATATCAATGTCGTAGCGCTTCTCGGGTCCGTTTATGAATACGATCATATGCGGGGTGTGGCTTGGTTCGACCGTTTTGTCTACCATCATTGGCTTGATCAAAATTTCAAGATCGGCCTTGCCCGAAGGTCGGTCGACCGATAGCGCGTTAACCGGAGCAGGCTGCTGAGCTCTCTGCGCTTGGACGACTTCTTCAATGTAACCGTTCAGTTTGGTTCGAGCGGATTGGCTGTCTAAGTGAATATGATCGTTGACGATGTGTATCCCATCTTTTTCACGGATTAATTCGTCGGCGACGGCATTGCGCGTAATGACCTTCCCGCGCTCATCGAGCGTGATAATACCAATCGACTGCTTCGAGATGGTTTTGGAATACAACTTCCGTTCATTATCTAGCTGAATCAGCTGCATC
>JAUHWV010000308.1 GCA_030427335.1 Gammaproteobacteria bacterium
ATCATCGTAGGAGTGCGCCAAGTTATCGGAGCTCACCTGCTCCCCCCACTCTTGCGTCTTTGTGTCTTTACTCATCAACTTGGCGCGAGCCGCTTTCTCGTTGTACCCGGGGTGTCCCTTAGTGACGGAGTCTTTCACCAAGCTCATTTCCCATTCCAAGTCTGGATCCAAGACCGAGCGCTGAATCAGTTTCTCGCCAATCCATTCGAATCGAAGGCGCCCATCCGGGTTACGAATAGCACCGAGGTCATTACCTCCATCCAAAGCGGCGGGCCCCGAAGTAAATAGATTAGGGTAGGCTTTTGCTGTTCCGTGACAATCTTTGCAGTCGATTTCAACAGCCGCGGCCACTTCGCCATAAATATGGCCATTACCGTGACTGTCTTGACCGTAATGGCAATCGACGCAATGCATTCCCACATCTAAATGGATTGAGGACATATGAACGGCTTTCTTAAACTTGTCCGGATCTGTATCGCTCACCTTATTGCCGTCATCATCAAGCAAATTGCCCTCGCGATCTCGCTTGAAAATTGCTCGGAAATTCCAGCCATGACCATGATAATCCGCAAATTGAGTGTCGTTTAGTTGCGGGTTTAACTCAGACACTTTCTTCGTAAATTCAATGTCCGCCCATTTTCCGCGTACCGCCGCGCCTTCGGGGTTGCGATCATAGACTTCACGTATCTCTTCATGAGTGGGGTATTTTTGCTCCTCTGGCCACATAGCGGGAGCGTCGGACTCGTAATCCCACATGGTGTAACCCAAGTAAGAATTCAAAAACATATTCGGCTGGTGCATGTGGCAAGACATACACTGACTAGTCGGAATTGCTCTTGTAAACTCATGCTTGAGAGGATGTCCTTCCTCTCCCTTCGGTATGGTCGGGTCAATAGTCTGAGTTGTCCCTGTATGACCAAACTGAGCATAAGGTCCAGAGTGACGTGGGTCGCGGTCATTGGCATACACAACATGACACGACGCACAACCTGAACTGCGGTAATCCCCCGGTTGATCATTCGTACCTAAGAACCAGGTATGCGGGTCGTTCAAACGTGTTTTAGTGATGTTAATAACAGGAACCGATATGCGCCCTCCGGTACCGGGACCTCGGTTCGACTGCCGAATATCCGGCTTGCCGGGCTCTTCTATTCGTTGCAACTGGCCTAAGGCGTTTGGCAAACCCGTTTCGGGGAACAAATTACTGATGTTTCGCCCACCTCGCTCAAACACGCGGAAGATATCGCCTGGTTTAATCGTTTCCCATGCCGGCAACGGGTAGAGCTCGGGTAAAATCGAATGCTCTAGGAGTGCCTGTGCATCAGGCATGACAGGGCCTTTCACCACGACGGAATCACCGTTTCGATTATAGCCCTCACCCAACATATAGCGTTTAAACGGCAAAATCCCATTGTTATAAGCCGCGCCACCCCAGAGCATCGCAGAAGTTGCCATCAAACTGCGCTCCGCTGCTTCAATGGTGGGTAAATGGCAAGCTCCACAGGCCTCTCTGGCGACACGATAATCTGATGGGTTTATGAATCTCACAAATTCAGGACTTTCTCGATTCAATAAAGCATAAGTCTGCTGTGGATTGGCGCTGGAAGGGTAGTGCCATTCATCTGGGTACTGCGGTAAAACGTGGGCTGATTCCATCGCTCGCGCGTAGCGCGGGTCGGTTTTGCTCACCCCAGCAGCCAAAAACACTTGAGCATCGCCACCGTGGCAATCAGTACAACCTAACTGAACCGCAGGGTTGGCGTGCATGGTTTTATTATCGGTCTCTGCATGGCAACTCTGACAGCCTTCCGACTTTATCTGAGCGGCGTGTGCTGTCTGTGATGCCGGCGCCGCAGGAGTGAAAGCGTACTCCCTTTCAACTTTGTGGTAGGCGCCCTCCGCTATCGTCATTTGCGCAAGACTCGCCAAAAGTCCGACTAAAATCGCCCTCGAT
>JAUHWV010000076.1 GCA_030427335.1 Gammaproteobacteria bacterium
ACCGTTTAAACATCATTGACACTCCCGGACACGTAGACTTCACGGTAGAAGTGTATCGTTCTTTGAAAGTACTCGATGGCGGCGTGGGCGTATTCTGTGGCTCGGGCGGTGTTGAGCCTCAGTCAGAAACTAACTGGCGCTATGCGAACGAATCAGAAGTTTCTCGTTTGATCTTCGTAAACAAGCTCGACCGTTTGGGTGCAGATTTCTATCGTGTTGTCGATCAGGTTCGTGACGTATTGGCCGCTAACCCCTTGGTGATGACTCTGCCAATCGGCCGCGAAGACGACTTCGTGGGTGTGGTTGACGTTCTCACTAAGAAAGCCTACATCTGGGACGATTCTGGCCAGCCAGAAAACTACGAGATTACGGATGTGCCCGCTGATATGGTCGACGACGTTGATGCTTATCACGAGCAGTTGATCGAAACTGCGGTTGAGCAAGACGATGATCTGATGATGGCTTACATGGAAGGTGAGCAGCCTTCCATGGAGGACGTGAAACGCTGCATCCGCGAGGGTACGCGTAAACTAGACTTCTTCCCCACTTTCTGCGGATCTGCTTTCAAAAACAAAGGGATTCAGTTGGTGTTGGATGCGGTTGTTGACTATCTTCCTAGCCCAACCGAAGTTGAGCCCCAAGATCTGACTGACGAAGAAGGTAACCCCACTGGCAAAGTGGCAACTGTATCGGTTGACGAGCCTTTCCGCGCTCTGGCGTTCAAAATCATGGACGACCGTTTCGGTGCGCTTACCTTTATACGCGTGTACTCAGGTAAATTGAAGAAAGGCGATACCATTCTGAACTCGGCGACGGGTAAAACTGAGCGTATTGGTCGGATGGTGGAAATGCACGCAAATGACCGCAACGAGATCGACAGCGTTCAAGCGGGCGATATCTTCGCGTGTATTGGTATGAAAAACGTTCAAACGGGCCACACTTTGTGCTCCGTAGATCACCCATGCACACTTGAGGCCATGGTGTTCCCAGAGCCCGTGATTTCGATTGCGGTAGCGCCAAAAGACAAAGGCGGTTCGGAGAAGATGGGTATCGCGATTGGTAAAATGATTGCAGAAGACCCCTCATTCCGTGTAGAGACGGACGAAGATTCAGGCGAGACGATCTTGAAAGGCATGGGCGAATTGCACCTCGACATCAAGATCGACATTCTGAAGCGTACCTATGGCGTTGAGTTGATCGTTGGTCAGCCTCAGGTAGCCTACCGCGAGACTATCACGCAAGCGGTTGAAGACAGCTACACCCACAAGAAGCAGTCTGGTGGTTCAGGTCAGTACGGTAAAATCGACTATCGTATCCGCCCCGGCGAAGTGGGCAGCGGGTTCAAATTCACGTCCACCGTGGTCGGCGGTAACGTACCGAAGGAATTCTTCCCTGCGATTGAAAAAGGTTTCGAGAGCATGATGGCCGAAGGCCCGCTGGCTCGCTTCCCTGTGCTGGACGTTGAGGTTGAATTGTACGATGGTGCATACCACGCAGTTGACTCATCGGCGATAGCCTTTGAACTGGCTGCACGCGGCGCTTACCGTCAGTCTATGCAGAAAGCTGGTCCTCAGTTGATCGAGCCTATCATGAAGGTCGACGTGTTTACCCCAGAAGATCACGTCGGCGATGTTATCGGTGACTTGAACCGTCGTCGTGGAATGATCAAAGATCAGATGCCAAGTTCAACGGGCGTGCGGGTTAAAGCAGACGTACCGCTGTCAGAGATGTTTGGTTACATCGGACACCTGCGCACTATGACTTCAGGTCGCGGCCAGTTCTCTATGGAGTTCTCGCACTATCTGCCGTGCCCTGCAGCCGTTTCTACGAAGGTCATTGAAGAAGCAAAAGCGCGTCGCGAAGCTAAAGACAAGTAAGTAATTACTTATCTCTAAAAGCCCGGCTAACGCCGGGTTTTTTTTGAGAGCAGAAAACGTGACGGAGAGTGCGGTTTAGGGTGCAGTGTTCTGTGTCTTAAGATAAGCGTCTTGATTTATTAAGGTGGTTTTTATGGCAGACAAACAAGATTTGATTGATGGTCTCAACGGCCATGCCCCTAATTTTATTCGTATGTTGGGCGGGCGTATCGTCGATATCGATTTAGAGGCAATCTCTTGCACCTTCGAATTCAACATTAGCAAAGATTTCTGCCACAGCATCGATATTGTGCAGGGTGGATTTATTACCGCTATGTTGGATGCGGCAATGTCGCACGCGATTTTTGCGCATGATCAGAGCATTCGCGCCGTGTCGTCATTGGAAATTAAGACGACGTATCTTGAGCCAACCCGAGCGGGTGTTTTAACCGTTGAGGGTAGGGTGATTAAAGCCAGTTACAAGACCTCTTTCTTTGAGGGCCGGATTTTGAATGCGGACGGCGTATTGACTGCAACCGCGAGTTCGGTGGCGAAGCTGGGTAGGGCGGCGTGAGGGGTAGGATTACTCTGCCCCCTCCATCCAAGTATGGTTTGCTAAACGGTACAGCGAGCTCAGTGGCGAACCTCATGAGGGTATAAGACTTCGATCGGGTACTTTTTGAGTGAGTGATATTAGCACGACACGCGTGCAGATCGGAGTGCACGGTCCTATTCAGATCCTCTCTTCCTAATTGAGATTTCTTCTTTGCGCGAAGAGCCTCAATCGGAGTGCTCATTCTAACGGCAGACGAAAGCAATCGTCTGGGATGAAGACACAAATAAGGCAGCCCTGCTCATCAGCAGATTGTGGGTATTTCGGAAGTCGAGTATCGTTATCGACATTTTTCAGCTCTGTCCGGCTTAGACTCTGCAAAGGTTAGGGACGGGGAGGAGGCATTGCTCTGATCAAGCATGACTGTTATTGTGATTGTGTGGGCTATATATTTGAGGCTATCGTTTATCGTGCAGTAGCGATAGTTGTCGCGAGGTATTTGAAGGTCGTGAGTGATTTACCGGATTTAACCAAAGCTGAGTACAAAATTCTCGATGTCATGTGGCAGGGCGAGGAGTTCAGTATTCGGGAAGTGCACGAGGCCCTCGATAGTGAATGGGCTTTATCCACGACGAAGACCACCATTGAGCGTATGGTTAAGAAGGGTTTGGTCAGCCGTCGCAACTTGCATGGTATAAATGTATACCAGCCCACAATTACTCGACCGGTGGGCTTAGCGCGTTGGATGCATTTTTTCGCCGATCACCTTTTGGGGCTGGATACGTGTTCGGTGGTATCGATGTTTGGTAAAAGTGACCGCATCTCTGATGAGGAACTGGCAGAGCTAGAAAGGCTGTCCATGCGACTTAAGGGTCAAGACCCCTGAATTATGTTGGAGTCGCTGTTCACCTTGGATGGGCTTCAATTCAACTATATCAGCAATCTGGTCGTCGTTTTAATTGCCGACCAATTGCTTCACACGCTTCTGCTTTTTATCGTGGTGCTGATGTTGTGTCTGGTCATGGGCGGACGCTACCTAAGGTTGCAACTGGCGTTGATGGTGCTGGTCTGCATGCGGCCCCTAATCCCTGTTCATTGGCAAACAGACTACAGTCTGAGAGAGCTGGTAACCGAACTCTTTCCTACACTCGAGGCGCTGCCGCCATTGTTCCAGTTGGAGCGGGTTGATCTGGTCATGCTGCTTAGCGGCCCTATGTTTCTGGAGTGGCCTTTTTTTACTCGATCGATGATGCTCACAGCCACCTGGTTGTTTCTAAGTACCTTGCTGGTCTGGCGCCTGTCCCGGCTTAGACGGCGTTACTGGAAGGCGGTAGACGCTGCGGTACCGGTGGGAGATCCAGCAGTCCTCGAGTTGCTGGAGTGGGTACGCAAAGGATTAGGCGTCAAGCGCCGTGTTGAGCTCGTCGCCGGCAGCGAAGTGGTGTCGGTTTTTACTATCGGCACGCTAAGGCCAGTCATTTTTCTTCCAGATACTATGCTGTGCTCCCTGGGTCGAGGCGCGATGTTGACACTTCTGGCCCATGAGATGGCCCACATTAAACGTTGCGACGATCTCTGGGGTATGCTCATCGCCATAGTACAGCGGATATTTTTCTTTTTCCCGGTATTCTGGTTCATAGGTCGACACTGGGAAGAGCAGCGTGAAATTGTTTGTGACAGTCTGGCGATGAAAAGCAGTCGGCAAAGCGCCGGGGAATATGCGGACGGCTTGTTGGATATCGTGCACTATTTCCGTAATCGGGGTACCGCGAGCGAGCGGAACCTTGCACCTAGCCTCTCGTTACGGCGTCGTGGTTATCGCGCCCGCTTGCTGGCGTTGCGGGAATATTCACTACCTTACACACAAGAATCCGCGTTGGTGTTGAGCGGTATTTTATTGGTGATCGTTTTCGTGATGCCGATGCATAGTCCTGAGGCCGCATCAGTTGCGCTACAGGAACGTAGCCGGGCTGCGTTGCCTCCAAATCTCGAGAGGTTGAACTTTCCCTTGGGTCCCGAGCACGTAATCGACGGTCTTCGCGACATACGGGTGAAAGCGCCGCTTGGTTTAGGCACTCTTAAATTCGTGCACAATGGCTTAGATATCCGACTTCCCAAAGGCGCCCCTGTATTGTCCCCGGGGCCGGGCACTGTGGTGGGTGTGGTCGACAGCCCTATAGACGGTATCGCCAAGCGTACAGGAGGCTATGTGGAGATTCTCCACGATAATGGGGTTATGGCGAGTTATCACTACGTAGGATTTAGTACGCTAGAGATTGGCCAAAGAATTACGGCCGGCGAAGAGATTGGTCGCGTGTTGGCAAATAAGTATTCGCCTAGAGTCTTTTCTGAGGAGTTAGTTGAGGGGGGCGGGCCGCCAACGCGACTCCATATCTCCATGAGTTATAACGGCGTTGTCATTGATCCAGAGCATGTCATAGCATTCTCTGAGCTCTAGCGGCTAGCAATCGTTTTAGTTCTAATGCTCCGCCCTATGCGGCGCTTGTTATTGGCTATTTTTGGGCTAGAACGCTATTTCATCTATTGACTCTACAGTGGACAAAGATGTATCGTCCTCTTGAGCTACATTGTAGCTAATAAGATACATAATAACTAGATGAAAGCTTTATGCGGGGGCGAAAGACTCGCTGCCTCCTCCGTCGGAGCTTTGGAGGATATATGTCTGAAACACATTTGTTCCGCGCCTCTGGATTTGTGGCCAACCTGAAACTTGTTACACCCTTGGGGCTGGCGGCCGCTCTGACGGTGCCCAATGCGACTGTCCAAGCTCAGACTCTTGAGGAAGTGCTGGTTACTGCTCAAAAGCGGACCCAGTCTATGCAAGACGTGGGTATTGCAGTTACCGCATTTACCTCTAAACAGCTCGATGAGCTAGGGATAGGCCAACCAATTGACCTCGCTGCGCAGACTCCAGGGTTGGAGATTAAGAATACGGTTGGTAATTCCAATCCCGTGATTACTATCCGAGGTGTAGGTCTTAATGACTACAACACGAATAATAATCCTTCCGCCGCAGTGCACGTCGATGAAGTGTATTTGGGATCAAACGGATACCTCGGTTTCCAGTTGTTCGATATCGAGCAGGTAGAGGTGCTAAAGGGGCCACAGGGGACACTTTTCGGCCGCAACACAACGGCGGGTTCGGTCAATTTCTTTAGTCGTAAGCCATCGGAATCACTGGAAGCCAATATCGAGATGCGTTACGGCAATTTCAACCGGCGTGAACTCAAGTTAGGTGTGGGTGGCCCGTTGACAGATGACCTTGGTGTACGAGTCGCTTTCAGTTCCAAGCAGGCTGACGGACACCTCAGTGCGCAAGCCACCCCCGCTGCCGCGGTGGGTTATACGCCGGTTCCGGGTCGAATTGATCCGATTTCCTCTTTTGATGGTGATGATGAACTCGGCGATATTGATACGCAGGCGGCACGTTTGACATTTCAGTGGCAGCCGAATGATACGGTTGACGTATCTCTGAGCATGCATGGTAGCCGCGACAAATCCGAGCTCTGGGTCCCCACCCAAGTTAATGATCAAAATTTCGTTACAGGTGGCACCCCTGCAATATTAGGAGTGTTGCAGGGCTACAATGCCAGTATCACCGGTAATCCTGCTGTACCGTTTCCACCGTTACCGCTGACTGAATTCACGGTGCCGGGGCTGAATGACCCGTATGAAGTGTATATAAATCAGGTCCCACAGGTCGATGGTAAACAATACGGGGGCGTGCTGAAGATCAATTGGGAGCTCCCCTTTGCAACGCTAACCTCAGTCACCGGAAGCGAGGTTCTAGATCGTCAGCAACAGTATGAGCTTGGTAGTCCTTTGCGGATCTACAATACACCCTTCAGCGACGACTTGTCTCAGTGGACCCAAGAGTTGCGACTAGCTGGGGAGCGCGGCGAGGATAACTGGGTTGTTGGCGCTTTCTACATGGAGGACGAGGTCGATTTCAATAAAGTAGTATCCTTGATCGATGTCGCTACCTCCGCCCTAACTCCGAGGTTGTTAAGCTTTCTCCCGCCGGATACTGTGGGTGAGACTTATGTGCTGCCGCTAATAGGATTCGCGGATATTGATTATGTACAGGAAGGTGAGTCTTGGGCCGTTTTCGGGCAGTACGAATGGCGTCTTGGAGACCAATGGAAACTCACAGCCGGGGCACGTTACACTGAAGAAGAGAAGACTTTCCGCGGGGGTACCGTGGGGCGGAGTGCAGCTGCTGGGTATCCTTCACTGGTTAACCTGCTTTATAGCGACTTACCGCTGGCGGTAGACAAAAGCTACGATACCGATGACCTGTCGGGCAAAATCGGTTTAGATTGGACACCGCGTGACGATGTATTGGTGTACCTGTCCTACAGTAAAGGCTTCAAAAGCGGAGGTTTTGATGGCTCCACTATACTACGTGAGTCTGCTACTGAACCTTTTGACGCCGAGACCCTTTGGTCGACTGAGTTGGGGTTTAAAACCACCCTACTGGACGGAAGCTTGCGACTAAATGGCGCGCTTTACCACTACGATTTCGAAGATATGCAGGCTGAGGTGACGGTCGTGTTGCCGAGCGGTAACACTGAGAGTGTGCGGCGTAATGCTGGCCAAGCGCGGATTACCGGTGGTGAACTCGAGTTGTGGTGGCGGCCGGTCGCCGGATTGGACTTGCGTGCTGGATTGGCAATGCTTGATAGTGAGATTCGTGAGTTCGAATCGGCAGACCCAGCGGAAGTCGAGTTATATGAGGGGAATGCAGTACCCGATGCGCCCGAACTTACCTACAACGCAATGGCCCGATACGAGTGGTCTCCCCGCGATGGGTTGATGCTGTCGGCAGTGCTCGATGTTAGTCATAGTGATGACGCATATCGGGATTTGAACAATACCGAGGTTTTTAAAGCTGATAGTTACACCTTGTGGGGTGCCCGTGTGAGTCTCGGTGCTGAGAATGGCCCATGGGAAGTATTCCTCTGGAGTCAAAATCTGACCGATGAAGAGTATCAGGTGCGCGCATCTAGGCCTCCCCATGGACTATCGGTCTTTAGCAACATGCCACGCACTTTTGGTTTGGGTCTGACTTATGAATGGTTCTAGCATTCACTTAGCTTACGAATAAATATTTGATTTAAGTGCTCTGCGGCGCGGTGGCCAAAGCCTCGCGCCGTCCTGTTTTTAAATATACACTCTGCTAAAAGATAATTTGCAAACTTTGAACGGGTTGCCTTCACTCTCTTTTTTGGCTACGTATCATTAATCGGGCGCATCGGATTTGTGGCAATGATGCTGCGATGCGTGTTTAATTAAAAACGCCGAGGCCCATGATAGAAGAGGCCCGGGCTCTAGATGTTTTCCGCGAATGTACTTGGTCGAATCCGAACGCAGGATAAAGTGCCGCGAGCCGTGGGTTCAATAACTGTCTTATCTTTGTTAACTAACCACGGGAATGCACGGCTGGCGAATCAACTAGCGTGAGGCTCTTCTGATCCAGTGCTCTTAGATATCAAATGAATTTTCGAGCCCTACATTGATCGGCACTACTGATATGTCTCTTTCTCATAGTGTTGATTCATATTCATAGCTGCCAACAATAGCAACCCAGCAAAAATACCCAGATTCTTCACGAAGTTTTGCAATTCATGCTGCGTATTCACGCCCTCGTAAGTGTTCCAGAAGTCATGCAGATTGACGTTGATTGCCAACACTAGGCCTGCCAAGAGTAAGGAGGACACGACCACTTGTTTATTCACTATCAAACAAAGGCTGGCGAATACCTGGATAAGCCCCGCTGATGCAAGGAGAACGGGGATCATCGACATATTGTGCAACTCCATTAAGGCAACGCCTCGTTCCCAATCAACGAACTTCATTACACCCGGGTAGAGGAAATACAGCGCAAGCAAAGTGCGTCCAGTGCTTATTAGTATTGATTTCATGTTATACCATCTCGTTGTGTGACCAAGGCCTAGTGTACGATAGAGAAAAAAGGCCGCATTAACATAGGTTAATTAAAATGAAATTTAACGACTATGTGCAGATTTCCGGCACTCCCGTGAACATCAAGTCTGGAGGATGCCTCTTCCGCCAAGGGGAAGCGCATCAGTCGATTTATCTGGTCACGCAGGGAATGCTTAAGGCTTATTACCTATCTGCATCTGGTGCAGAGCTGGTTAAGTCATTTCTCTTTCCCGGTGAGATTATTGGCAGTCTGTCATCTGCGCATTGGAAAGATTTCGCCTCATTCAGTTTAACGGCGCTTGAAGATAGTACATTACTGAGGTTGAATTTTGGCCATCTATATTCTGCTGCGCAAAGTGATTTAGAGCTCGCGCAAGGCGTTATGGATCGTTTGCTCGAGTATGGAAGTAGCAAAGAGCGAAGAGAGAAGGAATTGTTGACCATGTCCGCCGAGGAGCGATACAGAGCTCTGCTACTGGAAGCGCCGGATTCGTTGCATCGTATCAAGCAAAAAGATATCGCACGCTATCTCGGCATTACACCGGTTGCGCTTAGCCGGATTCGCAGAGAGATTAAACGTGTTGATCTCGGGTCGGCATGCACTCCGGTCCCCCCGTAAAGAGTTTGAGCTCCAGCTGAAAAGTTAACAAGCGAGAGTGATTGAGCTGGCTCCACATTATCAATCGAGTAGAGCCTAAAAGATACATGCTAGTTTTGGATTAGTACGCACGGCTGATAAAGAGAACTTCATTTACGATAGCTTTCAGAGACGGCAAACTGAGAAACTGCTCTACGTTTTTAGCTATGTTAGGAGACGTGTAGGGAAGTCCGGTCCTTGTGATGAAATCGTGAGAAGTCCCCGCCGATGGCAAGAGAGGGGGTGGTGTCAACGCCGGTTTAAATTTGACCCACTTTCCTACATTTTCGCCGAAGTAAAATTGCCCCAGCTGAGGCAAACTATCCGCTCGTAGCACGGAGCAAGCGGCGGCTTATGGTTAATCAGCAGCAGTCAGTGGACACACACGTTTTACATCGCGTTAACAACAAAGATTTCTGCCACACCATTGATATTGTGCAGGATGGATTTATTACTGCTATGTTGGATGCGGCGATGTCACACGCGATTTTTGCGCATGACCAGACCATCAGTGCTGTGTCGTCATTGGAAATTAAGACCACGTATCTTGAGCCAACCCGGGCGGGTGTTTTAACCGTTGAGGATAGGGTGATTAAAGCCAGTTACAAGACGGCTTTCTTCGAAGGCCGGATTCTGAATGCGGATGGCGTGCTGACAGCAACTGCGAGCTCGGTGGCGAAGCTGGGTAGAGCCTAACTGCCCAGAGCCTCTTTTAATAAGAAAGAAAAGAGTGGTAGCTACGACTGGACTTGAACCAGTGACCCCAGCATTATGAATGCTGTGCTCTAACCAACTGAGCTACGTAGCCACAGAGTGCGGGTACCGTATGGTATCGCGTTTGATCTCAGCTTGCGCGATGCAAATTTGAGAGCGCGAATAGTGCGGATTTTTGGCTCTTATGTCAAGCGCTGGCGCGCAATTTGACTGACATTTTCGAGGCTCACGGCTACAATTGCGTCGTCTTCTTGTCT
>JAUHWV010000077.1 GCA_030427335.1 Gammaproteobacteria bacterium
CAGAACACCCCAAAGAGGACCACAGACTCATGAGCTTAAGCCTAATTCCAGCGGGAAAAAACGTTCCAGACGACGTTAACGTCATTATCGAAATCCCCGCGCACAGTGACCCAGTAAAATACGAAGTTGATCACGACAGCGGTGCAATCATGGTTGACCGTTTCATGTCAGCCGCTATGTTTTACCCATGTAACTACGGCTATATTCCCAACACCTTGGCTGATGATGGTGACCCTCTTGACGTTCTCGTGCAAACGCCTCACTCGGTGATCCCAGGCAGCGTCATTCGTTGTCGTCCCGTTGGTATTTTGCAAATGAGCGACGAAGCAGGTCATGACGCCAAGCTAATCGCGGTACCCGTTGATAAGCTCACTCCCGTATACAAAGACGTAAAAGAAGTCAGCGACTTACCGGCGCTGCTGGTTAACCAAATCAAACACTTCTTTGAGCACTACAAAGATCTTGAGCAAGGCAAGTGGGTTAAAGTCGATGGCTGGGGAACAGCGGCCGACGCGCGCGATGCGATTGTTAAAGCGGTGGAAAACTTCAACCGCGAAGAACAACACTAATTGGAACGCCCCGAGCGATAGCGCTCGGGGCACCAATCTTCTGCCACGCGAACAAAACGCTCAAAGATAAACTCTAACTCTGCGTCAATCTCAGCCATCCCCTCTATAGAACGATCCGAGCAAAGAGCACGCCATACAGTAGGCCGCAAGCGCCACTCAAACTCGCTTGATAAGGGCGCATAACTCAAATGCCATGGTTCAATCGATACCCCACCCCGATCATGCGCATAAGGTCGGAAAAAACCGCAGCTACGATCATCTGCAATCCGCTCGTCAAGCCAGCGATGTAACTCGCCAAATTGAGCCCTCGACTCCGTTACCGTCAATTGAAGCTTATAATCATCCGCCACCGCGGCGGCGTCATAAATATCGCAATCGGTGCCCCAGTGATGACGAGAGGAGCCGGGCAAAGCCGAAAATCGCAGTATTTTGTAGATCCAATCCCGAGCGCTAAACGCGTTTCGCTGCAGCGCCGTGCCGTCGTCGGCTTCCACCGGACGAATGCTTTGGAACTTGCCATTCCAAATTGCAGCTTGACGATCCAACGAGCGATAACCGCTGGCGCAGCGAAGCTCTAATCCACTCTGCCGAGCCCGACGCACCAGCTCATTAAACGCCTCTGAGACCTCGCCCTCAAGCAAGCCCAGCGGGCTCAAATTGGGTGAACTCAGCCCTACAATTCGGTAATCATGATCAGAAAACAACGTTTCTGGTGTCATTTTGCTCAATTTGAAACCCTTTTGGCTCAAAAACCGCTGATAATACTAGCCCATACGTGATTTATCTGGTAGTTTCTCCGCCCGCTCAGACGGGGCTTCAGTGGTACCGGCCCAGAACGGTGGCAGACAACTGTTTTTAATCGCACTAGGTGGAAACGAAGCATGGCTCCTAGCACAGACGGAAATTTTAAAAACTTTACGCCTTATACCCCCAAAAAAGGCGAAGAGTACATGAGCGAAGCCCAGCTCGCGCATTTTAAAGAGATCTTGCTGAAGTGGCGATCAGATCTCATGCATGAAGTCGATCGCACAGTAACACACATGAAAGACGAAGCGGCCAACTTCCCTGACCCAGCGGATCGTGCAACGCAAGAGGAAGAATTCAGCCTCGAGCTAAGAACGCGAGATCGCGAGCGCAAACTGATACGCAAAATTGACCAAACCATCGAGCGTATTGAGCAAGACGACTACGGGTTTTGCGATGCATGCGGCATTGAGATTGGCATAAAGCGACTTGAAGCGCGCCCTACAGCCGAGCTCTGCATCGATTGCAAAACGCTGGCTGAAATCAAAGAGAAACAAGAGCGAGGCTAAGGCCATCGTGAAACCCGCGGGTCCGACCAACGTTCCTTATGTTGGTCGGTTTGCTCCCTCGCCAACAGGCCCCCTTCATTTAGGCTCCCTGACCACGGCACTCGCAAGCTTCATGGATGCTCAATTGCACCAGGGCACTTGGCTAATTAGAGTTGAAGACGTCGATCCACCACGAGAAGTGGCGGGCGCCACCGAGGCGATTTTAGCCGCCCTAGCCGCACATGGCTTAAGCTCACCTATTGAACCCCTGTTTCAGAGCACAAGGCACGACCGATACAAATCGATCTGCGCGCACCTCCTTGAGCAAAAAATGGCATTTTATTGCGCCTGTTCACGCAAACAGCAGGACAACTTCGGTCGCTGCGCCGCCGGCTGCCAAGACCTTGATATTTCGCCAGTTGGCAATAACTTGCGGATCAATCTACCCGTAGACAATCGTGATTTTACGGATCGGGTTTATGGGTACATCGAGAGCGAGCGGCTGACATTCGACAACGCGATCATTTGGCGCAAGGACGACTTACCCGCTTACCTTCTCGCCGCCACGGTCGATGACATTGATTCTGGCGTTACCGATATTGTGCGAGGGGACGACCTGTTATTTGAGACCCACAGACAGTTAGCTTTTTATGCCGTTCTCAAAAAAGACGTTCCTCGTTACGCGCATATTCCGGTTGTCAGAAATGACAATGGCAAGAAACTCAGCAAGCAGACGGGAGCAGAGGGCATTGATATCAATAACCCTATTCAAAATCTTGCCAAGGCGCTTGTGCAACTGCACCCAGAATTTAAATTTAGCAACGAGTCCACAAATCCGTCGGATTGGCTAAGATCACTTCAAGATCACTGGTACTTACCGACCAAAAGCTTGCAAACGTAAGTCATTCGAATAGACTGAAGTTTTTCTAAACGAGACCCAATCCATGCAGGGCGTGCGCGGCCTTCTGTTGATTTTTGGCTTACTGTTTTTGTTTTTCCCAACCTTGAGCGCCTGGCTTTTCAATGCAGACGCACCGTGGTATCGACCGCATGTTTTTGCTGCAGCATTGATCGTTGCTAGCTATTTCATTCAAAGAGAGAAATCCTCAGATGAGCTTTAGCTTAGGGCAAGCTCTTGTCGCGATTATCGGTTATCTCACGCTGCTGTTTGGTGTGGCTCACGCAGCGGAACGAGGTTGGATCAAGAAGAGCATTACAGAACATCCCGCCACCTATATTTTGTCTTTAGGTGTCTTCGCCGGCGCCATGGCTACCAACGGCGCAATCGAGCTAGCCCACTGGGAAGGCTATGGTGCACTGACCTATTTTCTAGGTGCGATCCTCGCGTTCTTGGCAAGCTCCGTTATATTGTTCCCGCTGTTGCGTTTATGCCGCATATACCAGCTTTCCAGCCTGGCTGACTTACTGACCTTCCGCTTTCGAAGTCAATATGTCGGTGCCGGCATTACAATTGCAATGTGCTTGGCGCTTTTGCCTTTTTTCGCACTGCAAATTCAAGCGGTTGCAGACAGCATCCACATCATAGCTAGTGGAACTGGCTTGTCGCCCTTAGCGTCGGAACGCCATGATGGTCTCGCCTTCTTGTTTTGCTTGATCGTGATTATCTTTGCCATTCTGTTTGGCACACGGAATCCGCTGGCACAGACGCGCAACACCGGACTCGTAACAGCCATTGCCTTCGAATCAATAATAAAGCTGATCGCTTTCAGCCTTGCTGCCGTCTTTATCGTGTGGGAAGTTTTTGGCGACTACAGCTCCTTTGAACTGTGGTTCCAGTCGAACCGAGCCAATTTGATCCCCGACTCGACTAATGGCACGGACGCCGCGACGAGAACGGCACTGATGCTTTTCTTCGCAAGCACGGTTTGTATGCCGCACATTTTCCACATGATTTTCGCGGAGAATCCAAAAATAGAAGAGCTCCGATCCGCCTCGTGGGCCTTGCCTCTTTACTTGGTCGCGCTCAGCTTACCTGTGCTACCCATCGCGTGGGCAAGCGTCGCAACGGATCAACCTTTACCGCCGGAGTTTGCCACCTTAGGTATCGGCGTTGATGCGAAATCACCGTCCATAGTCATGTTCGCCTTCATAGCCACACTGTCTGCTGCCAGCGCGACCTTAATTGTATCCACGCTCGCGCTGTCTAACATGTGTCTAAAGCATCTCGTACTACCGCTAAATATGATCCCCGTGGATAGAGAACAGGGCATCTACCGCCAGCTGGTTTGGATACGAAGGTCACTGATTGCCTTGCTGATCTTTGCGGGATTTGGGTCGTTTATTTTGCTGGGGCATCGCGAATCACTCGCACAGCTCGGGGTGATTGCCTTTGTGGGGACAGCGCAATTTTTGCCCGGTGTAATCGCTTCCCTTTACCTACCCAATGCCAATCGCTTTGGCCTACTTGGTGGATTGACTGCTGGGCTTTTCATTTGGGGGCTATTATTACTTGCCCCCTTGGTGCTGGGGCGCCCTGTCGTGGACCCCTCCTGGCTTCAATCGACGGGTCTCGATGCAACGCTCACAGCGACACTCTCAATGGGCGTCAATATTCTTATTTTCATATCCCTTTCTCTCATTTTACCCACCAGTCAAGAGGAGCGTATTGCAGCTGAAATTTGCTCGATGGACGACCTGAGCCGCCCCGCACGCCACACTTTAAACCTCAAGAATCCAGGCGAGTTCATTCGAAATCTCTCAGCGGGATTGGGTGAGGAGACCGCTCGAGCAGAAGTCGAACGTGCCATGAAAGAACTGCAGTTCGAGCCTTTTGAAACGCGGCCCTATGCGCTGCGCCGACTGCGAGCCAGGATAGAAGCAAACCTCTCCGGTTTACTTGGACCTTCGGTAGCGCACAGTCTGGTTACGCGTTACTTGCCCTATACCCCCAGTGACGAAAGCGGCGGTGAAGACATTAATCTTATAGAGCTTCAACTTGATCGAGCGCAGTTGCAATTCACAGGGCTTGCCGCCGACTTAAACAATTTGCGCCACCACTATCGAGAAACTCTGAATACACTGCCTATCGGCGTCTGCTCTCTTGCTAATGATGGCGAAATCCTTATGTGGAATGAGAGTATGGAAGCCATGACAGGCATCGCTGCGGATCAAGTACTGGGGTCACTCATAAGGGGAATCGCGGAACCTTGGGGGCGTATCCTCACTCAATTCAGCGACCAAGACACCGATCACGTTGTTCGCCAAAAGGTGCAGATGCCCAACGGTCAATCTCGCTGGGTGAGCTTGCATAAGTCTCCCGTACTCGATGAGACGCTCGCCACAAGAGACCGAGTTATGGTGGTAGAAGACATTACAGAATATGTTCAACTCGAGCATGAATTGATGCATAACGAACGCCTTGCTTCAATCGGTCGCCTAGCTGCCGGCGTAGCTCACGAGGTAGGCAACCCCGTAACGGGGATAGCGTGTTTAGCTCAGAACCTTGCCTACGCCGAGTCAAGACAAGAGCTCGATGAGACCGCGAGCGACATCCTGAAGCAAACACAGCGTATCAGTCGCATCGTAGAATCTCTCGTGCGCTTCTCACACTCGGGCGACCTCTCGAGTGAAAATCGGCTTTGCCCGTGCAACGTGGCCGATGCGGCTGACGAAGCGGCACATTTACTGCAGTTGGACCCAGGCACCAAACACATCGAGTTCAACAACATCTGTGACCGCGATTTGGTGGTTATTGCTGATCCACAAAAATTACTCCAAGTGTTCATCAATCTGTATACCAATGCTCGCGACGCTTATGTCGGCGATGGCGTCATCACCACCTCGGCCGAAATACGAAATCAAGGGCAGGTCCAAATAACGGTAGAAGATTTTGGAAAAGGTATTCCTGAGCACGAGATCGAGCGAATATTTGAACCCTTTTACACGACAAAAGGTCCCGGCGCGGGAACGGGCCTGGGTTTAGCCTTGGTTCACACGATGATGGAAGAAATGGAGGGCCATGTCGATGTAGAATCAAGCCATGGAGATAAAATCCCCACAGGCACACGCTTTCTACTCACACTCCGAGAAGGGCGTTATAATGACACTCAGTAGCACAACTAAACACTTATGAAACGCGCCAGACGGCAACCGAGGCAAGCATTATGGCTAAACTTCTGATCGTCGAAGATGAATCAGTTATTCGTTCCGCACTGAAACGACTGCTGGAACGCAATGAGTACGATGTGAGTGAAGCCGGTTCGGTACAAGAAGCCGAGAGCAAGTACGACCTAAACGATTTCGAACTGATTATCAGCGATCTACGCCTGCCCGGCGCTGCAGGCACCACCCTGATTAAAAAAGCGGGGCAAGTCCCCGTCCTCATCATGACGAGTTACGCCAGCCTTAAATCGGCGGTTGACTCAATGCGAATGGGCGCGGTCGACTATATTGCCAAGCCTTTTGATCATGCCGACATGATCAATGCGGTGGAACGCATACTCCGAGATCACCGAGAAGCAAAAACTAAGTCTAAAACCGCAACAGGCCCAACACCGAAATCAAATGACGCCAGTTTCGTCGGCGACTGCGAGGAAATGCGCGAACTGGCCTCAAATATCACCAAAATGGCGCCCACCACTTCAACGGTGCTGGTCCTGGGTGAAACGGGTACGGGTAAAGAGATGGTAGCGCGCAATCTTCATGCGCAGAGCTTACGAGCATCACAACCCATGATTTCCGTAAATTGTGCCGCAATTCCGGAAACACTCATTGAATCTGAACTCTTCGGTTACGACAAAGGCGCGTTTACCGGCGCCAGCGCGAACCGGGTGGGTCTAATCGAAGCAGCCGATGGTGGAACCCTTTTTCTTGACGAGATAGGCGAACTACCAATGGAAGCACAGGCTCGACTGCTGCGCTTTATTCAAGAAGGCGAAATCAGGCGCATTGGCTCCGTTCAGTCAAAAAAGGTTGATGTAAGACTCATTTGTGCAACGCACCGAAACCTGGAACGACTCTCACGGGAAGGTAAATTCCGCCAGGACTTGTTTTACCGTATCAATGTTTTGCGCGTCAAGTTGCCGCCCCTGCGTGATCGGGGCAAGGATATCCTGCACCTCGCCGAACACATGCTCGAAAAATACGCCACGAGATTAGGGAAGCCACTAAAAGTACTGTCACCGAAGGCGATTCAAGCGATTACGACCTACCAGTGGCCGGGTAATGTGCGAGAACTAGAGCACGCGATCGAACGCGCGGTTGTACTGTCGGAGGGCGAGGAAATTGACAACGACTTGCTTGGCATCGACCTCGAGCTCGTCAATGTGAGTCGACTGCGTGCAGGTCACACTGCGGCCAAGCACCCCCACTCAATTCGTACCATCGCACAAGATCCACCTGAAGATTTATCACTCGAGGATTACTTTCAGCGTTTTGTTTTAGAGCACCAAGACACCATGAGTGAAACGGAGCTTGCCCAAAAACTGGGGGTGAGTCGTAAATGCTTATGGGAACGTAGACAGCGCTTTGGTATCCCTCGCAGCAAGGGGACCGAGAAAAAGTCCGGCACAGCTAAACCCTAACGTTACCCTTTGACACCTTAACTAAGCATTAAGCGAGGCGATAGGTAACAAAACAAGCCGAGACAAAGCTAACCCCGAGACCGGAAAAAACAGCAAGTGACTGATTTTAATACAAAAAATAAAGTATGGCACAGCCTCTGCAATCGTACAGGCGGCTCAACAAAAACAATAAACAAAGCCGTAATAATAATAATAGCGACACTGTGGACCTGGATGGGGAAGCTTGCTTCCCCTTGTATTTTTTGTAGACCTCCTAATGCTCGAAAAGTTTGCCTGATGCCAGAGTTTTTAGCATGAGCGCGAACATAATCCCCCGACCTTTCGATTTAAACGATTTAAATGGCTCAGCTATCACAGTAGCTTCGCGTCTGAACGAAAAAGGCTACGAGGCCTATGTGGTCGGCGGCGCGGTACGCGATCTCATGCTGGGCAAAACGCCAAAAGATTTCGACGTTGCCACTAACGCCACTCCAGAGCAAATAGCCGCCCTATTCAGGGGGGCGCGTATCGTGGGCCGCCGTTTTCAAATCGTCCATGTTCGAATGGGACGCGAGATAATCGAAGTAACGACTTTCCGCGGGGATCACGAGTCGGCCGATAGCAAAGATAAAAACCAAGCTCGGCGGGGGCAGACCGGGGTGCTACTGAGGGACAACGTATTTGGCACACTAGAGCAAGACGCGATTCGTCGCGATCTGACCATAAACGCGCTCTACTATGACCCAGTCGATGATGCGGTAATCGACTACACGAATGGGTTGAGCGATATTGAGAATAAACTACTCAAATTAATTGGTGACCCGGTAACTCGGTATCAAGAAGATCCTGTTCGCATGCTCCGTGTTATTCGGTTCCAAGCCAAACTGGGCTTTGAAATAGAACTACAAACTGCGAACGCCATTCAGAGTTGCGCCAAGCTCCTTGCTCAAATTCCGGCAGCGCGACTTTTCGACGAATTCTTAAAAGGATTTATGGCGGGCGACGCCGCGGCTTTTGCTCGAGCACTAATGGCGACGCCTCTCTGGCAGGAACTCTTCCCGGATAACGCCCAGTACCTTAATAAAAAGCCGGAATATCGTAAGCTTCTAACACAGGCACTCATTAATACCGACCAAAGAATCAATAGCGGAAAGGGCGTAACACCCGCATTCCTGCTTGCCGCCATATTGTGGCCAGCGGTTGATCAAGCATGGGAAGCCGCCGTGTCACGAGGAGAGCCGCCCATACCGGCAATGAATAGCGCTGGGCAAGACGTCATTTTGCGTGCCATCACGCGCGTCGCAGTTCCCAAACGATTCAGCATGGTAATGCGAGACATTTGGGATTTGCAGATGCGCATGGATAGGCGACGCCATCGCAAACCTCTGGAGTTTGCTTCCAACAAACGCTTTCGCGCTGCCTATGACTTTCTGCTTCTACGTGCTGAGGCAGGCGAACCACTGCAAGACATCGCACATTGGTGGACCGAATTTCAAGACAAAAACCCGCAACTGCATGAACTGCGCGCCGCTCAACCAGCGGAAGAGCCCGTAAAGCGCCGCAGGCCACCAAGACGTCGACGCCGACCTTCATGAAGTCTGTCTACCTTGGCCTCGGGAGCAATATTGGAGATACCCAGCGACACATAAGTTTGGGGCTTCAGGCGCTACAGGCACACCCGCAAATCAGCCTCGTCTCTGTATCACGCCTTTACCAGACGCGACCTATCGGCCCAGCGCAGAGCGATTACCTGAACTGTGCAGCGCTCATTAGAACCACACTCGAGCCTGAAGCGCTGCTCGACCTATGCCAAGAGATTGAACACCAAAATGGACGGGAACGAAATGAGCGGTGGGGACCCCGCACACTTGATCTCGACTTATTGATCTGGCCGTCTGCTAGTATCGAGACAGAAAGGCTTACCTTGCCCCATCCTCGGGCTCAGGAGCGACTTTTTGTTCTTGCGCCGTTGTTAGACTTACCCGAAGCGCATACGATCCATCTTGCGGGCGAGGCCCTTACGACGCATGCTGAGCGGTGCGACCCGAATGACGTTCGCTTGACCTCACTGATTTGGAGCGGTGAAGCTCTACAGGAAACCCTATGACCGATGAATTAGTTTCATTGCTTCGAGGCCGAAAACTGCCTCAGTATATTGCGATAGAAGGTCCTATTGGCGTTGGGAAAACCACTTTGGCCAAACGCATCGCGCAAACATTTCAATATCAAACAATTCTAGAGAACCCGGGCGAAAACCCCTTTCTTGAGCAGTTTTATCAAGACATGCGCCGTCATGCGCTCGCGACGCAACTTTCATTTTTATTTCAAAGAACGCAAACCATACAAGACCTGCGCCAGGGCGATATATTTTCTCCACGGCACGTCGCAGACTTCATGCTTCAGAAGGATCCCCTATTTGCGCGACTCACACTAAACAGCGAGGAATACGAACTTTATAACAAAGTTTATGACCAAATGACGCTGGATATTCCCACACCCGATCTGGTGATTTATCT
>JAUHWV010000078.1 GCA_030427335.1 Gammaproteobacteria bacterium
ACCGATGTCTAAGACGCGCCTGCCGGGCAACGGCGTGAGATGCGGCGATACGCGATCCCATTTCCAGTCGGAGCGCCATTCGGTATCAATATGCGCGTCAAAGAATTGGAAGGGCCCCTTGCGCCAGGGGTGCAAACCTTTTAATGCAGTGACTAATGAGTCTTTTAACTCTGGTTCTAGGGCGCTTCCACGTAACCCAACACGAGATTCATTTAAGAGAACCTCACCCAAGGGGAGTTCGGGTAGCGCGTTTAAGGCGTCGAGCCAGCGCTCTAAATCGCCGTAGCGCTCGTGACTTAGCCCCTCGGCTATTTGCTGTTCAAGTTGTGTTGCCCAAACCGTTAATTCTGGGATGGCTAACCATCGCTCAATGAGGGGACTGTAGTTCATGCTTTCAATGCAACCATCGATGCGAAATTGAAGCATTGAAACCAAACGTTGCAGGAGTTACAGCCCGCTTCTATCAGTCGCTGTCGATGTGTGCCGATGGTGTCTCGAATCAGCACGTTCTCGATAGAGGCGCGTTTTTGTGCGACCTCAAGTTCGCTGTAGCCGTTGCGCACTTTGAATTCGTGGTGCAGGGCGATATTGAGTTCGTCCAGTTCAGGCTCTGAGAATTGCACCTTTTCGGAGATCACAATACAACCACCTGGTCTCAAGCTGGCAACCAGTTTCTGCATAAGTGCATCTCTGTGCTCGGGCCGGACAAACTGTAAGGTGAAATTGAGCACAATAACCGAAGCGTTCCTGTAGTCACTGTTGAGTAGATCTTCGCAGCGGAGCTCAACCGGCGTTTCGTTGGTATCCGTTTCAAGTACACTTTGGCATCGATCCATCATGGCTTGAGAGTTGTCTATGCCAATAATTTTACAGCCCGCAGGTAGGGGTTGCTGGCGCATGGCAAGCGTAGAAGCGCCAAGTGAACAGCCTAAATCGTATAGGTTGCTGTCTGCTTGCGCGTAGCGTGAAGCCAAGACGCCCGTCATGGATACGATCGTTTGATAGCCCGGCACCGACCGTTTGATCATGTCCGGGAAAACCTCTACCACTGACTCATCAAACTTAAATGGCGCTATTTGATCGAGGGGTTTCGAGAACAGAGTGTCCATGTTATCAGGCATTGAGACGGCAATTACGTTGTTTGAAAAAGCAATGATATCATGACAACCCACAGCGCCCCATTGATTAGACTAACCGAAGGAGCATGTTCATGCTTGCCAATCTAGCCCGCCTACCCAAAGACAGTATATTAGGGCTTGCCGCTCTTGCTCGCGCAGATCAGCGCCCCAATAAGATAGACCTGACCGTGGGTGTTTACTTAGACGAGAACGGGGTGTGCCCAGTTATGCAGGCCGTGCGCGACGCGCAAGCTGAACTGGTTTTCGAGGAAACGTCCAAAGTTTACCTGCCGCCGCAGGGTGATGTCGCGTTTGTTGCGCAGATGCCGAAGCTCGTGCTGGGTGGCTCGCACCCGGCTGTCATTGAGGGGCGATTTTCTACCATTCAGACACCGGGTGGATGTGGCGCCCTGAGAATCGCATCCGAGGTGCTCGCGGTAGCGAATCCGTCAGCGAAGGTTTGGCTCCCGAATCCAACCTGGCCTGTGCACGAGCCTTTGTTGGGAAGCGTTGGTCTTGAATTTGCGCGCTACGCTTACTACGACGACGATACGCATTCGCTCGATTTCGAACGGATGATGAGGGATTTGCAGGGCGTGAAGAGCGGTGATGCCGTGCTACTTCATGGCTGCTGTCATAATCCGTGTGGCGCTGATTTAAACGAATCGCAGTGGCAGAAAGTGGCTGATTTACTGCTTGACCGTGGCGCCATGCCATTAATCGATATTGCCTATCAGGGGCTCGGGGATGACCTGGAGCAGGATGCTTTGGGGGTGCGCATGCTGGCTAAACAGCTCCCCGAAGTCTTAATTGCGGCTTCCTGTTCCAAGAACTTTGGTTTGTATCGAGAGCGAACCGGTGCCACCATTTTCGTGACTCACACCGCAGAACAAGCCGATGTTGCTCTCTCGCAGGCTTTGGGCGCGGCGCGAAGACTCTACAGCATGCCTCCAGCGCACGGAGCGATTATTGCAGGCAAAATTCTTTCTTCGCCTCAACTGGAGATGAGCTGGCGCAACGAGCTGCAGCAGATGACCCAGCGTATGCAAACGCTTCGCGAGGATTTGAGTGCTCAGCTGAGCACCCAAACGCAGCGGGATTTTAGTTTCGTGGCGCGTGAAAAAGGGATGTTCAGCTTTTTAGGTCTGACCGTCGCGCAGGTTCACGAATTGCGGGATGAGCACGCCGTTTACATGCTTGATTCTTCGCGCATCAACGTTGCGGGGTTAACGCCAGAGCGCACGGAGCGATTGGCTCGGGCAATCAAACACGTGCTATAGATTGGCGTCTGGAACCCTCGGCTCAGTCGATCGAGCAGGTGCTATAGATTGGGGCTTGGGGGCCCTCGGATGAGGCGATCAAATAAGTGCTTTAGATTGTCGTGTCGAACGCTCGGCTCAGGCGTTCACATGAGCATGAATAATCGTGCGTGGAAACCTTGGCGCAGGTGATCAAACACGAACTAGAGAACGCGGGGTGTAACTCTCAGTCGTTTATTAATCGGCCTCAAGCTCCAGCCAGCGTTCCATCTTGGCTTCAAGCTCGGCCTGTAAATCGGCCAAGTTTTGCGTTTTCGCCTGAACGACATCGTGCGTTTGTTGATAAAACGCGGGATCAGCAATTTCTGATTCCGCCTCGGCGATTTTTTGCTCTAGCCTGTCGATATCGGTCGGTAGACTCTCTAATTCTCGCTGCTCTTTATAGGACAGTTTGCGCTTGGCTTTTGGCGCAGTGGGTTTGTCGGACGCCGCACTGGGCTCAGGCTTAAGCGTCGCTTTTTCGGCCTGCGCTGCGCTCACAGATTCCGCGGATTTGAGCCTAAAACCCCGTGCCTCCCAGTCAGAAAAACCGCCTGCGTGCTCTGTAACGCGTCCATCCTGCTCAACCACCAACAAGGATGTCACGGTGTTGTCCATGAAGTCGCGATCGTGGCTCACCAGGAGTACCGTGCCTTGGAAGTTTAAAATTTGCTCTTCGAGGAGTTCAAGGGTCTCCATGTCGAGGTCGTTGGTGGGCTCGTCGAGAACCAATACGTTAGCGGTTTGCGTAAACAGCCTTGCCAATACGGCACGATTTTTCTCACCGCCTGAGAGTGCGCCAATAGGCGTTTGAGCACGATCTTTGGCGAACAAAAACTCCGACAAATAGGAATAGGCGTGTCGCTTATGCCCGTTGATTTCGACGAAAGATTGACCACCACAGACCGCGTCCATCAGGCTCATTTTGGGGTCGATTTCGGAGCGAAGCTGGTCTGAATAGGCGATTTCCAACTTCGTGCCCAAAGTCACCTTGCCCTGAAGTGGTTTCAGGTGCCCTAGCATCGTGTTGAGTAGGGTGGTTTTACCCGCGCCATTCGCTCCCACAATGCCGACTCGATCGCCCCTCTGAACAATCAAATTCACGTTCTCTAAGATCGACCGCCCATTAAACCCAGCAGAAACTCGCTCAAGTTCCATGACTTGCTTGCCCGATTGCTGAGCATCGCCGATAGAAAAAGACGCCTTACCCGTAACGTCTCGGCGTTCAGAACGCTCCTGGCGCATGGCCTTGAGTGCGCGAACTCGTCCTTCATTGCGTGTTCTTCGAGCTTTGATACCTTGCCGAATCCAGACTTCTTCTTGGGCTAATTTCTTGTCGAATTCCGCGTTGGCTTTGGTTTCCGCGGCTTCTAATTGCTCTTTGTAGCCCAAGAATCCGCGGTAATCGCCTTTCCAAATCTTTAAATGACCTCGATCAAGCTCCGCTATGGTATCCGCAATTTTTTGCAAGAACCGACGATCGTGGGTGACGAGAACGATTGCGCCTTTGAAATCCGCTAACTGTTCTTCTAGAAACTCGATTGTTGGAATATCAAGGTGGTTGGTAGGCTCATCCAAAAACAGAATATCGGGGTCGTTGACCAAAGCTTTTGCTAATGCCACTCGGCGTTTCCATCCGCCCGAGAGGTCGCGCATGAGTCGGTCGCCGTCAATGCCGAGTTGGGTTAAGATCGATTCGACCTGCTGGTTTAGACGCCAGCCATCGGATGTTTCGATAATTTCCTGCAAGCGCTGCAGTCTTGGGAGTTCAGCCTCCGTCGCTGTTTGCGATAAAGCGTGGTACTCCGATAGCGCCGGCCCCAAGTCGCCCAAACCCGATGCCACTACTTCAAAGCAGGTTGCGTCGCTGGCAATGGGGATGTCTTGCTCAAGCATACCCAGTTTCGTTGCCGGCCGGATCCAGCGTTCGCCGCTGTCGGCTTGAACCTGCCCGGTTAGGAGCTTCATCAAGGTTGACTTGCCAGCGCCATTGCGCCCGAGTAAACCAATGCGTTGGCCGCGATGCAGTGTTAGGTCTATATCGTCGAATATTTGATGGGTTCCAAACTGCAGGCTGATTTTAGAGAGCGTTAATAGAGGCATAAGTGTGTGGGAGTAAAAAACAGCGCGTAGTGTAAGTGCTGCCGGCCGTTTTTACGAGGTGGTTGCGACGGAAAAGTTCCCCCTTTTGCTTTGGATTCCGCTACTATTGGCGCCGAAATTTAGAGAGGGTTCCCCGAATGACTGTGAGGGCAGATGAAAGGCTCATCGCCAATTGGTTGACCGTATGCTGCGTCGTAATCTTTGGCATGATCTTGCTCGGTGGCGTAACACGTTTGACCCACTCGGGTCTCTCTATGGTGGAATGGCGGCCTTTGGTTGGTATTATCCCGCCGCTCTCTGAAGCGGAATGGATGCGGGTTTTCAATGAATATAAGCTTTCACCTGAGTATCAACTTATTAATTTTGGAATGGATTTGGCTGGCTTTAAGTCCATCTTCTTGTTCGAATATTTGCATCGTGTTCTCGGTCGTTTGATTGGTCTTTTGTACTTCTTGCCGCTCGTCTATTTTTGGGCGAAGGGCCGGATTCCTTCCGATGTTAAAGGACGACTGGTTGTCTTTTTGATTTTGGGTGGCTGCCAAGGTCTGCTCGGTTGGTACATGGTTAAGAGCGGTCTGGTACAGGACCCCCGAGTCAGCCAGTATCGTTTGGCAGCACACCTCGGGCTCGCCATATTTTTATATTGCTGTCTAGCGTGGTTGGCGTTTGAACTTCACGCGCGTGCTCGGGGTTGGCAAGCCAAGATTCAAACCCAGGTTGCGCCCTGGGGTTTGGCTTTGGTCGTTTTGGTATTCGTGATGGCCTTAAGTGGGGCTCTGGTAGCCGGCACTCGGGCGGGTTTTGCCTACTCAACTTGGCCCTTGATGGGAACGCAATTTATTCCTGATGGCTTATATAGCATGACGCCCTGGTGGAAGTCCGTTTTTGAGGACATTACGACGGTGCAATTCAATCATCGAATGTTTGCCTATGGTTTGATTGTGTTGATCGGTATTTACTCGTGGAAACTGTGGTCAACGGGGTTGAAGACGCCGGCTACTTTCGTGCTGGTCGCGCTGGTTGCTCAAGTACTGCTCGGTATATCCGCATTGCTGTTTCATATACCGGTCTCGATTGGTGCTGCCCACCAAGGCGGCGCGGTGGTTTTACTGACCGCGCTTATCTTCGCGGAGCGCTCGCTTGTTTGGCAGCGAACTGGCAAAAGTCGATAATGCTGGGAGCGATTGCAGCGGTATACCTTAAACCCAAATGTCGGTGTTGATATCGGTTTTGTCCGCTGCTTAAGATTACGTCAGTGCCTCTGGTAACCCGTCTCGTGGGCAAATGCGAGCGTGTCTCGACCTATCTCCAATCTATGGGGTTGTAGCGTAGACTGCTGTGCGAAGAATCGGTCGCTGACCCAGAATCGAAGACCAAGTCTTCGATACACCGGCAGCTTAGCTACATGAACATGATCTGAAATGTTGTGGGTAGTAATAGCGAGGTAAAAATAGCGCATAGCGCCATAGATAAGCCCGCAAAGGCACCTGCTTGGGTGCTGATTTGAAATGCTCGAGCCGTTCCGACGCCATGCGAGACTGTTCCGAGTGCAATTCCGGTTGTTATCGGGTCTGTAATGCCCATCCATCTGAGCACACTGGGGCCAAACATAGCACCAACAATGCCGGTGTTAATAACGATTACAGCAGTGAGTGAGGCATTTCCGCCTATTAGATCGCTGATTCCGATAGCCACGGGGGTGGTGACGGATTTAGTCATGAGGGACGCGAAGCTGATGGTGTGGATCTTCAAGGTGAGTGCTAAGACCGCGACGGAGGCTAAATTGACTAAAGTCGCTGCACAGATGCTCAGTATAAGTGGGCGGGCTAGAGCCTTCAGTTTGGCTCTCTCTCTATATAGAGGAATTGCTATGGCAACTGTGGCAAGTTCGAGCAGTTTGTGAAGCAAAGCCACTCCGTCAGCGTAGCGAGTATAGTTGACGCCAGTTAGTGCCAAGATGACTATGATCACGCCGCTACCTGTCAAAACGGGGTGAAGTAGCGGCGTGTTGTTGGACGTTCGGTATAATTTGAGTGCAACCGCGTACACGAGCACGGTAAAAGCGATCCAAGCTGCATTCTCCGGTGCCGTCATTTTTTAAGGTCTTTGGTTTTAGTAAAAAAAGTAAAGGCCAAACCGCAGACGGCAAAGGCCAGAAATGTACTCGCCAGAACTGTGATTAGGATGTACGTAAATTGACCGCTTACTACAGAAGCTAGTGTGATAACGCCTACGGAAGCGGGTAAAAATAAAAGATTCATGTGGCTCAACAACAGCGGTGCGACGTCACGCGTTGGCTTGGGTTCCGCGCCACTTAGGGTACAAAATAGTAGCAGTAGCAACATGCCAACAATCGCCCCAGGAATCGGTAAGGCCATCAAATCGACCAGAAATTCTCCTGCGCCCGCAAAGCCCCAGAGTAGGCCGATTCCCAAAAGCCCAAGTGCCACCGTTTTAACAGAATTTGATTTGGTCATGATTTTGCTATTGTGCGTGAAGTAAACGAGCGTGTTTGAGTGACTCAATGTCGCGGCTTCCCGTTGCGAAGCAAGTGATTTTGAGCTGTTCGCACCAGGTTGCGACGAGCGACTCGATGGCCTCTCCCCCTTTATCGGCGGCATCTAAAAAGGGCTTAGCGGCCGAGCACAGCGTTGCGCCGGCACGAAGTGACCTGGCGATATCAAGGCCCGAACGTATGCCGCCGGAGGCAATAAAGCGACACGAAGCGTATTTTTCCGGCTCTTGATTAATGGCATTGAGCGTCTCTACCGCGCTTATCCCAAAATTGGCGAATGCAGTGCCGATCTCGGCTCGCTGAAGATCACCCGCTCGCAGCGCTTCGATCATGGCCCAGCTTGTGCCGCCAGTACCGGCTAGATCGATCCATGCAACCCCGAGATCGACGAGTTGTTTTACGCTGGTCGTACCTAGGCCATGGCCGACTTCTTTAACGATAATCGGTACGGCGCTTTCCTCTACCAGAGTTTTAATGGCGTTGCCCACGCCGCGCCAATTGCGATCTCCGTTGGGTTGTAGAGCCTCTTGTAATGGGTTTAAGTGAACAATAAGCGCATCTGCTGCTGCGATCTCCGCGCAATCAAACGCTCTCTGTATGCCGCCTGCCTCGACGAGCTGAGCACCGCCAATATTGGCCAATATCGGGATGGTCGGGGCGATGTGACGCAGCTGGAAGGCTTTCTTTAATTCTGGTTGCTCAAGCGCGATGCGCATAGAGCCCAAAGCGAGCGGGATCTGCATTGCCTGTGCCGCTACTGCAAGCCTTTCGTTTAATTTCTCGCTCTCCTTCGTTCCACCTGACATAGAGGCAATCATGATGGGAGCCGAGATGGGCTTTCCAAGAAAGGTCGAGTCGATTCGGATTTCGCTGAAATCGAGTTCGGGTAGAGAGATCGGCTCAAAGCGAATACTGTCTAGCCCGTTACCCGATCTCATCTGCGTTGACCCATCCCTAGCCAGAGTCAAATGCTCAGTCTTGCGGTTGTGAATATCGCTCGAACTCATGGCGTTTTATCTGTCTACGGTTGGCTTCGAACCCAGATAATAATCTATCAGGACCATGTGTGGCACAGTGAGTGCGAAGATTCCTATAAAAAATAGCTGTAGCGAGAGGCCAAGGAGATTGAGTTCTGTTGGTACGAATAGCGCCCAGAAGAGCATCGCTGTAAGCGGTACTAAGGTGAATACGACCATGAATTGAAGAGCCGCTGATCTTGGCGGAAAGGTGGACAGAACCCAGTTCGTATGTCGACGAGCATGCCAAAAACAAAAATAGAGGCAGAGAGCCCAAAGGGGTGGCAGCAGGATCGCCACAATCACCCCTGCAAATAAAGCGATAAATTGATCGGTCTTGCGTGTTTGAAGGTATGAGCTAATCGTGGCCACGAGACAGAGACCCCATGCGACGGTGGCGCCTTGTAAGAGGTACTTTACTGTCGCGGTCTGGCTGCCCAACACGTCAAAAATGGGCTCGACTAAGTCCCATTGAATCAGTGGCAGCAGAAACGTCCATATTCCGCCGTGTGCGAGAGACTTTAAGGGATTACTGGCATCGGCGCTGGCCATGGCGTCGGAACCGGGCTTGTTCGTGTGATGATTGGTAAGGTCTGAACGGCCAAAATGGATAGCGCTCAATCCCAAAAACGTGGCGATGGCAACCGTGGGCAGGGCCCACCAAAAAAGCACCGTGACGACGGCGAGCAAAACATAGGCAAAGAGTAGCCCGAGTGTATGCCGTTTATTGCGGGCAGCCGAGTTGAGTATGTGCGCATCTAGAGCCCCGTGAGGTAGGCCTAGGACAAGCATGACTGCAATAGGTGCATAGATCGTAAAAGCCGATTCGCTCATGCGCGGGCCATAGTACCCAGGGCCCTAATGAAGGGCTGTTTTGGTGCCGCTAGAATTGTTTTGATACAGGGAAGCAGCCCACCTTGGTCATTCATGAACTTGGCGAAGTCGTCGCCGTCCAACGCTGAAGCCATTCCAATGAAGAGATCAATCAAACTCTTGGGATTGCGGCGAGCGACTTCCAAAAATACTCTATCCATCCATTGAGCGCGCATCGAATAGGGGATTCGCGTTTCTGGTTTGTCTCCTGTCGAGAGCGCTTTTGCCAGATAGCGGGTTTGACGTTGTATGCCCAAAAAACTGTAACCGGTCGACATGCGTGCTGATCCACCACTCATGCCGCAGTGCAGCCGAGCACCGGCTTGTGGCAAGATTCGCCCCATGGGTAAGACGCCTTGTTCCTCCTCTGACTTTTCGAAATTGGGTAGAAAACCTAAGCGTGTAGAGAGCCAGTCGCTCACGCAGCGCTCATAGGCAGTGATTGGCAGGATGTCATAGGCGAAAGTCGTGGCTTCAACCAATAGCTCTGTCGAATTGAGAGGTATCATATAGACAAAGGTTATCGCCCGATCAGCAACGGGAGTGACGTCGAAATCCATGAGCAAGGGGTTGTTGAACCCATGGGGTTTTAGGCATTTGATTGTTATGCCCCAAAACTGCTGTTTTAAGGTGGTGGTGGGTATCAAGGGCGGACGGGTGTCGACTACAACGCGGGCCTCCACTGTTTGGTCAGCGCACTGAATGAGGTGGGGACCATCAAGCGGGCCGGTGATTTCTTCGCAAGAGTCAAAGACACGGTGCACTTTTCGCTCTATTTTAGATTCATGGTCTTGCTTGAAGGTGTAACCATCAATGGATGCGTAGAGGTAATCCCTTGCGTTAACGCCAATCGATCCCGTTTTTGCGTGATTAAACCGCCAGGAAGACCAAGTTTTTAAATCGTGATCGCCAAACGAGTTTAGGCTCGCGCTTGGAGCCCAAAAGCT
>JAUHWV010000079.1 GCA_030427335.1 Gammaproteobacteria bacterium
CGTTACAGGCCAAGTAACCCAGGCCCAAAATGCACCTGAGAAGAAACGGCAAGCAACCCTCGAGGTTGTTGAGGTAACTGCACGTCGTACAACTGAAAATCTGCAAGAAGTTCCAGTATCCGTAACGTCTTTGGGCGCAGAAGCCTTGAACGATGCGGGTGTATCAGTCCTGACAGAGATCCAGCAATTCTCGCCAAACACGACATTGCAGAACAGCCGCGGTACCAATTCGACGCTGACTGCTTTCATTCGCGGTGTAGGGCAGCAAGACCCTTTGTGGGGTTATGAGCCAGGCGTAGGTATCTACATGGATGACGTCTATGTTGCTCGCCCTCAAGGCGCGGTTTTAGATTTGCTCAACGTTGAGCGAATAGAGGTGCTTCGTGGTCCTCAGGGCACACTGTATGGTAAGAACACCATTGGTGGTGCGGTGAAATACGTGACGAAACGTATGTCCGGTGACGCTAATGCCCAAGTGGATATGACCTTGGGATCCTACAGCCAAGCGGATGTGAAAATCACCGCTGAGGTGCCATTGGTTCAAGACAAACTGTATTTGGGCTTAGGCTATGCTGATCTTGAGCGTGATGGGTTCGGCGAGTACTTAATCGTGGCACCTGCCGCGGGTTACCAAGACAAAGAAAACTACAACAAAGACCTAACGGCGATGCGGGCAACGCTTGAGTTTACGCCGAATGATTCTCTCTTTGTGCGTGTTTCTTACGACAAGACTGAGGACGATTCAAACGCGAAGGGTGGTTATCGTCTGCTGCCTTCAATCTTAGTTGATGCGCCTGTGCCCAAGTCGGTATTTGATTCCTATACCTCGATGCCTACAACCAACTTGGTGGAGCTTGAAGGTCTAAGCTTGACGGCCGAGTGGACTGTGTCAGATCAACTCACCGTTAAATATATTGGGGCTTCGCGCGAGAGCTACTCCGACACGAACATCGATTTCGATAACACGCCTCTCGACGTGTTTGACGTGCCCGCGTATTACGATGATGAAAATACCAGTCACGAGTTGCAGTTCAGCTATGCGAAAGAAGGCTACTCCGTGGTTGGCGGTATCTACACATACGACGGTGAGTCATGCGGTACTTTTGACGCGATTTTGGGTTTCTTGGGCAGAGCTGCCTATGGAGTGCCTGGTTTGACGCGTGAAGTGGGTGGCTGTAACAACAGCACGTCGACTGCAGTTTACGCACAGAGCTCGATTGATTTGAACGATCAGTGGTCGGTCACGATCGGAGCGCGATACACCGAAGAAGAGAAAGAAGCCTACGTGACCAACGGGCTTAACTTCAGCAATGTCTACCCCCGCAGTGGCTGGATTCCTGGCTACGTTCGCCCCGCCACGGCCGTTTTCCCGCAGGTGCTTGGTCGTGATACCAACGGCGATGGCGTACTTGATGCGCCTAAAACCGAAGATTGGGATCGCGTCACGCCGCGTTTAGGTGTGGAATACCAGATGGACGATCAAACCATGATCTACGCAAGCTATGGTCAGGGTTTCAAGTCAGGTACCTTTAACCCCCGCGCGACAATAAACGAGCGTGCAGCCGATCCAGAGATTGTGGATTCGCTCGAAATCGGTATTAAGAAAGACTGGGGCGCTTCGCTTCGAACCAATGTAACGGTATTTACGATCGATCACCAAGACCGTCAGTACATAACGGTAACGCCCGATCCAAACGATCAGACTGTTCTCAACCAAAACTTGGGAAACATCAAGGGTTCTACGGTTGACGGCTTAGAGGCGGAAATCGTATGGGCGGCCAGCGATGCATTAAGCATTGATGTGGCGTTGGGCTTGCTCGATGGCAAGATCGAGAACGATCCAACCATCGCTGCACCCTTGGTGGGGCTGTCTAACACGCCAGACTACACCTTGAATGTAGGCGCGACGTACTATTTCGATACGGCGATGGGCAGCTTTACCGCACGCGCAAACTACTACTACCGTGACGATTACATCCTGTTTGAAGACTCTGACCTTCTGTCACAAGACGGCTACGGCATGTTGAACCTCGGCCTGAGCTGGGAGAGCAACAGTGGCGAGTGGTATGGCGGCGTGTACGCGAAAAACCTAACCGACGAAGAATACATGGTCGGTGGCTATAACTTCGTGGGTGTCGCAGCAGACGGGTCCTACGTTCCAGGCTTGGGCGGCGATTTAACGCTTGCGAGCTACTACGGCGATCCACGCACCTTCCACCTGAACTTTGGATATCGCTTCTAAGCGAACTCTTGTTCGGTTGATCTGGTACAGGGGGCATTTCGCCCCCTAGACTAAACTCGAGGTGTTCTATGTTTCGGGGATTTGAATCTCCTAGCCCTTTGTTGCCTGAGATACTCGCGCTTCATGGCAAATGGCGCGTCGGTAAGCCCGCCTTAATTGCAGGCGGCGTGACACAAACTTGGCCCGATTTCGTGGGTGCAACCCACCAAGTGGCGAATGCGTTGATCACAGCTGGCTTGAGGCCAGGTGACAGCGTTGCGGTTATCATGAGTAATGGCGCAGAGATGGTTCATGCTCTGATGGGCTGTATGTGTGCGGGTATGGTCTCTGTACCCATTAACCTTTCGGTAAGTGATGACGCGCTGATCGGTATGATAGTGGATGCAGATACCAGAGCCATTCTTGCCACGCAGGATCAGTGTGCGCGATTGAATGCTCTTAAGGACCGATGGCCGCAAGACGCGTTATTGGCCGTCACGACAGGTGCTGTTCCGAGTGACTTTTGGGTGAGTTGGCCTGACATGATTACAAGCGCTTCTCGCGCTGCCCCCAATGTCGCGATCGACGATGACGCACCTTTGAATGTGATTTATTCATCGGGCACGACCGGTGTTCCCAAAGGTATTCTGCATACCCACCGTGGGCGCAGAGATTGGGCTTATGATTTAGCGATTGCGCTGCGTTACCACGGTGCCGCTAAAAGCCTTTTTACCATTGGGCTCTACTCTAATATTTCTTGGGTATCGATGCTCGCTACGCTCTTGGCTGGCGGTACCCTGGTCGTACACGAGAAGTTCGATGAAGCCGAGTTCTTGGATACGGTTGAGCGTGAGAAGATCACGCACGTTGCCATGGTGCCGATTCAGTTTCAGCGTGTTACGGATCTGCAGTTAGCGGAACCCAGAGACGTGAGTTCGATGGCGGCTATGATGAGTGCAGGTTCACCTTTGCGCGAGCCGCTCAAGCGCCGCATCTTCGAGGCTTTCCCCTGCGGCATCATTGAGCTTTATGGTTTGACTGAGGGCATTATTACGACGCTCGATCCAGAGGACGCTGAGGGTCGTTGGGCCTCAGTGGGTCGACCTTTGATCGGAACCGATATCGCCATTATCGATGACAATGGTTACCCGGTGCTGGCAGGGGAGTCGGGTGAAATTGTATCGCGTGGCAGGATTACCATGCCCGGATATCTCAATCGCCCCGAAGCCAGTGCGGAATCTGAGTACATTGATATTAGTGGTCAGCAGTGGTTGCGTTCGGGTGATATTGGTCTGCTCGACGAAGAGGGGTTTCTATACATCGTTGACCGCAAGAAGGACATGATTCTGTCCGGGGGGCAAAACATTTACCCCCAGGATATCGAAGCGGTTGTTGCCCTGCACGAGATGGTCTACGACGTGGCGGTTATCGGCGTTTCGAGCGCGCGCTGGGGGGAGACACCTATTGCTTTGGTCGTGCCGACACCGGGCGTCACACTGTGTGATGACTGTTGTGCCAGTATTCGCGCGTTCGCCAACGAGCGTTTGGGTAAGCAGCAGCGTATCGCTGACGTTATTCCCATTGCAGAGCTACCGCGAAATCCCAACGGCAAGATTTTGAAACGCGAATTACGCGAAGCGTTTAAACACCTTTCGTACTAGCGGGTCCCTACTGATACCGAGCTTCGCGCTCGGTTTTTTTTCGCAGCTTACCCAGGCTCATTTACCTGAACCGGAGTGCTTGAACTGCGTCATACAAAAAGTGAGTCAGTTCGGTGCGGCTGCCAACGTGTGCGTAGTGTTGTGGCTCCAGCGGAGCCCCAATGCGAGCGACTATATCGGTGTCAAAACGTTTCAGGGCCTCGCGCAACAGCATAGCCATTCGGATGGGTTCAGCAATGTGAGATGCCACGTGAAAAGGTCTGCTGTTGCGCCCCTCGAAATAGACGGGCGCGATTGTTGGTTGGGCCTTGCTGACTAACTTAGCAACAAAGGTACTCCAGCTACCATCTTGAACTTTGCCAAACCCCATCGCTCCTGCGGTCGACACCATGCCGGAAGGGAATAATATGAGAGGAATATTTTGTTCAAGGGCCTGGAGGGCCAGCTGTTTTGCTCGTATATTTCTGGTGGCAGCCTCTTTGGTGCCAGAGAAATCGATCGGTAAAAAATACTCAGCGAGCTCTCTGTCCTGGCATAGTAAGGAGTTAATCACGACTCGGAAATTGCCTCTCAGCTCCAAGGCCAAGTTACACATGACTAATCCGTCTACCACGCCAAATGGATGATTGGCGATGAAAAGCAGCGGGCGGTCACGATTGATGGAATCCAGGGGCGATTTGTCTATATGCAAGCGCACACCACTGGTGCGGAGTGCTTCTGTAAAAAACGTCAATGCATTAGGGTTGTTGGTTTTTAGCTCGCGATAAATCCCTTCAAGTTTAGGGCGGCCCATTAGCTTTTCTAAATTTCGTGTTATCGCTCGTGCTAGCCAATGATTGTTTTCATCTTCGTACGAAAGCCCAGGGTTTTCACGCACGTAGTGTTCGAATGCAGGATCCAGTGTTGTCATTTTTGTCCTCCCTCAGCGCGAATCCTATTATTTTGTGGTTACAGCTTTGTGGCAGGTGCGATGCTGAGCGCCGCCACTGCTCCCACTAATCCGCATGCACCGACGAAGCCAAAATACGCTGCATAGCCGCCACCATCTGGCCAGTTCGAAAGTAATATGCTGTTGAGTTTGGGGAGGTAAATCTCAGGGGTGAATGCAAGAACGGATATAAAGCCAATAGCTAAACCTTTGTGTCGTTCTTTGATGTTGCAGTCGTCGATCACAGCCCAATAGAGGCCTCTGGAACTGTACGTGCTGAGGCCCACCCCGAAGATTATGATGAGAATGAGTGTTGTATTAGCGAAGTGAGGGGATAATGCTAAGCAGGTGATTGCGGCGGAACCGATCAAAAGGCTCCATGACAGTACCAGATTGACCTGAAACCGATCACCTAAAAATCCAGCGGCTATAGCACCGATGGGGCGCATCCAAAGTTTTGCCAGCGTTAAGGTAGCCGCTACCGATGCAGTCATTCCCCACTCGGTCTGCAAATAGCCCGAAAACGAATAGGTGGCCCACAGGAACTGATAACCCGATAGCACACACAAAATGGCAAGCCAGATCTTCGGGTTACGCGCGATTTCCTTGAGCGTATCTAAGGTGCCCGTTTGCGATGGGTCGATTTCGATTTCGCCGTTCCTTTCGGAACGAATCACCAGCGCAGTTAGGCCCGCGATGATGAGGACTGCGCAAGAATAAAAGTAGATCACTGCTATCATAGCTTCGCTAGTTGCGCCTTCGGGGTCGGGAAGCAGGTTCGTAAAAAGCGCTACGGCGAATGTCGCGAGAAGGGCTTCTACCAAGCCTCGACCGCCTTCCAGAAACCCAAAAAAACGCCCTTGCTCGTCGTGCTTTGCAAGCTGGTTGACCTCTTTAATCAGAGCCGACCAGAAGGTTAAGCCGGTGGTGATGCCCCAAGCGGCGAAGATCCACTTGACCATTCCCGGGTTCGGTAGTTGCGCAAAATAGACGCCCAGCAGGCCTGTGGTAAATAGAGAACCGATAATCAGCTTGGTTGAATCGATCCGGTCAGCGAGCCAGCCGCTGGGCATATAACTGAGCATGAACACAATGCCAAGTATCGAGCCTGCCTCATTCAGCGTCTCTAGCGTGATGCCGAGTGCGTCGAGCAGAGGGCCTTCAAAGTTTTGGCGCAGATATAATAGAGGATAAATCGCGCCGGCTGCTATTATGAGCGTGAATAAGCTGCGGTAGCGCTCGCGTTTCGTGAGGTCCACTGTGTTGCCCACCCATGTGTTTATCTGCATTGGGATTATGCGTTCACTTTGTTGCAGATTAATGCAGTGTAACAAGCACAGGAGCAGAATCGAAGCCCGCACACGGAAGCCTGTATCTCATCCGCGGCGGCGCAACCTGCGTACTTGAATACGTATCTGTGTTTTCAAGAGCGTCGACATGTGGTTTGAGCGACTTATGGCCAGTAGGTGGGTGTTACGTTCGTTGTTAATCTGCGTTACCACCTCATTGATGCTCGCTGATGATTTCTTGCAGCAAATATTCAGCGATAACAATCTAGCAACGATTGAACCATCCTATTTACTGGTCATCTTTGTGCTTAATCTGCTGCTCTGGATTGGAGGGCATCGCTGGTTTGCCTTGCTGGTCACTGCGTTGTTTGCAGCCATGCAGCTTGCCCAGCTCACACATATATCGATTACAGGCAGCCCCCTCGCGCCCTATGACATTGGCAAGTTCTTCGCCGCATCGGGCGAGATAGTCTTGGCGCTCACCTACTCATGGCGTGATCACGCCTATCTTGTGTTGGTGTGGTTATTGACTTGGGGGGCGTGTTTGATGCTCTTTGTGTGGTTTTTGCCACGAGTGGCGCCCCGCCCTAGCTGGATTCCCTTGCTCTTGGTGGTATTGATCATCGGTTCTAAGCCTGAGCGGGCAACGCGCAGAGACATGATAGCCTTCATGCCCGGACCCACGAGGAGCTCCTTGCACAATTCGATAAACGTATTTTCTTTTTATTTCGCGCGCATGGCGGGTCGGGAATATGAGGTTTCTAGGCCGCCTTTCAAGCCCTACGCGGTTCGTAAGATGGCTGTGCAATCTGAATCGCCAAACAATATTGTGTTACTGCTCGTTGACTCCCTGCGTCACGACCGACTTCAGATTAGTGGCTACCATCGCCCCAATACCCCTTTTCTTCAGACCTTACAGAGCGCAAAGTCGCTTCAAATGCGCACCGGGCTGGCCTCCTCTGTGGCGACAGGCTCTTCACTCCCGCTGTTTTTCAATGTGGTGCGTGAGCCGGGCAATATAGACATGATTAACCAAAACAAGGCCAACTTATTTCGGCACGCGAAGCTCAGTGGATACAAGACTTTCTGGCTTTCAACGCAAGAGTCTAAAGTCCTCCACGGTCTGGGGGCAAAGTATATCGACGTCGTTAAAACACTCGAGAGTGACCCACTTGATATTAAATTGCGCGGCGATGGTGAGCTTGTTAGCTGGTTACAAGAAAAAGAGTGGGGCGATAAAAATTTCATTGTGATTCTTTCGCGCAGTGTTCATTCACCTTATGAGTCCAACTACGAGTTAGACGACGAGGCCGAAGTATGGTCGGTGAGTGACTCTGCCTTGCCGCTTTCGGAGCGTATGAACAACGCCTACGACAATGCGATCTTGCATTTCGATTCAATCCTCGAGGAAAAGGTCGAGGAATTAAAAGGTGCCCTTAAAGGCCCCTCGGTGCTGATTTTGACTGCGGACCATGGGCAGATGCTAGGAGAGCATAATCTCTGGGGGCACAATCGTTTGCAGCCCAACGTGGCTTCGATACCTGTGCTGATGCATCAATGGGGAAACATCGGTTCGCAACAGGTCTACGTGCTACCTGATAATGACTATGTGAGTCACTACGAATTGGGTGCCTGGATACTCTCACTGATGAACTTTGAACTCCATAACCCTCAATATGTGGCCGATGTACATTACTTTCACGGTGAAGATCTGTATCGCGACAATCTCTTTCGGCGAGTTCTTGAAAGCGATCGAGGTTTTACCTTTTGTGACTTGAATCAGGTTAGTACTTACCATTCTGAGACCCCCTGTAAATTAGGTGTGCGTGATGCTTCCTCATCGGGGCCTGGTCACTGACATTGATTGCGATAGAAGACGTGGTGAGTGTGAATCGCCACATAAGAACTTCTTGTTAGTCTAAATAGGCTAGATCCACCTCTTTTGTCGACTTGGCTCAATCGCTCCGAGTTATTAATATGTTTATTCTATATATTAATGTAGTTGGAGAGACCATTGGATACCGAGTTTAGTGTCGAGCAACGCGCCTTGCGCGATGAATTTCGCGCCTACATGTGCGCCTTGATGACAGAGGAGTTGAAAGCCGAACTCCTTCTCTCAACCGAAGGGGGTGGCCCCTTATGGCGGCAAGCTATGCGCCAGATGGGTAGAGATGGCTGGATTGGTTTGGGCTGGCCAACAGAATGGGGCGGTCGTGGTTATGGTTCTATAGAGCAATATATTTTTATTGAGGAAGTGACCCGTGCCGGCCTGCCGTTTCCCTATTTGACAACTGAATCCATTGGGCCCGCGATCGCAGAGTTTGGATCTGAGCGTTTAAAGCAAGAAATCTTACCCGGCATTTTGGCGGGTGAGATCGTTGTTGGAATTGGTTATTCGGAACCGCATGCCGGTACCGATATGGCGGCTCTTAAAACTCGGGCCGTGCGTGAAGGGGATGAGTATGTGATCAACGGGCAAAAAGTGTATACATCGCTCGCTCACTTTGCCGATTATATTTTCATTGCTGTTCGTACCGGTGACCCTGAGACGATGCCCCGTCACAAAGGCATTTCTATTTTGATGATGCCCACCTCCGCAGAGGGCTTTAGCCATACGCCTATTCACACGGTGGCCGATGGGGAAACCAATACCACCTATTACGATAACGTTCGGGTGCCTGTTGATCATTTGATCGGCCCTGAAAACGGCGGTTGGGGGGTAGTCGTAAGCCAATTGAATCGTGAACGTCTTACGCTTATGAACCCCGGTACCGCTAATCTGATGTACCAAAACGTATTGGAGCACGCGCAAAACACAGTCGATGCTGCCGGTATCCGCCTAATCGATCAGCCGCGCGTCAAACGGACTTTGGCTTCCATCTATACCCAACTCAGAGCGCTGCAATTGGCGTGTCGCAAGCAGGCTTGGGCACTGCACCACGATGCGCTTGATGTCGCCGACGCCTCCGCTATTAAAGTGTATGGTTATGAAGCGTTTTTAGAGTGCTATCGCGCCATGCTGGAAGTTCTTGGCCCTCAGGGTTCCATGAAGCGGGGTTCTTACGGCGCCTTAATCCAGGGACAGCTTGAGCTCATCTACCGCGCCGTACCCGTATACGGCTTTGCCGGCGGCACCAATGAAATCCAACGAGACCTCATTTCCCAGTTTGGGCTGGGTCTTCCACGAGCAAAACGATAGGGCGCGAACATGGACTTTGCATTTAATGAAATTCAAACAGAAATTCGCGAGCTGGCGCGCGGCATTTTCTCTGACTTCGCGTCGCCGGATAAGCTTGACGTTGTTGAGCAACAAGTACACCGATTCGATCAAAACCTGTGGTCCGCGGTGCGTGAAGCGGGGCTCACTCAGGTGAGTCTGTCTGAAAGCGCAGGGGGCATAGGCTTGGGTTTTTTCGAAGCGTGCCTCGTATTTGAGCAAGCGGGCGCTTTTACCGCCCCGGTACCGGTAGTGCCACACGCTTTGGCTTTGATGGCGATCGCTGAGTTTGCTCCTAGCGCGCTTGCTACCGAAGACAATTCTGTGGATACCTGGTTCACAACCAGCGGAGGGGTTGCTGGAAACACCT
>JAUHWV010000080.1 GCA_030427335.1 Gammaproteobacteria bacterium
CTAATCTAGCCCGAATGTCCACAACCCGCTTATCCAGATCTTTTTTGGCCGCACCAATCGTACCGTGCCAATAAATATCCCAGGTCAGCTTCTCACCAATGTAGGTGTAGGCGGTTGTCTTTGCGCCGGGCGCCAATACACCGGCATCGGCCAGGGCTTCGATCCACATTTGCCAATCGTCACCACCCATCACCGCTACCGTGTTGGCGATCTCTTCGTCGTTCGCGGGTTCCAAGTGGAAATCCTGAATCGCTTCTTTGTCCGTATTCACCCCTTTCTGCGTACATGCTTTACCGATGGGTTTCAAGGTAGACGAGAAAACCTCACCGGTAAGGGGGTGTGTGCGTCTGGGCGCGGCGAGGGAATAAACCACCAAATCGACTTGGCCCAAATCTTTGCGAATGAGGTCGATCGCCTGCTGCTTAACTTCGTTTGAAAATGCATCGCCATTAATGCTCTTGGCGTAGAGCCCTTCTTCGGCGGCAAAATCATGAAATGCGGCAGAATTGTACCAACCCGCCGTGCCGGGCTTTTTCTCTGTACCCGGCTTTTCAAAGAAGATCCCCAGCGTACTCGCTCCGCTACCGAAGGCAGCGGTAATGCGTGAGGCCAAGCCATAGCCCGTAGAGGCACCGATCACCAAAACGCGCTGGGGGCCGTTCTCGATTGCACCTTGTGCACGCGTGTACTCAATCTGACGGCGTACATTCTCTGCGCAACCGACGGGATGCGTTGTCGTGCACAAGAAGCCTCTCACCTTGGGCTTAATAACCATGTTATGTTCCTTTAACTCAATCGAAAAGTAAGCCGAAGTTTATCACAGGCTTAACAGCTTGGTTCAATCCTTGAGTTTCCTTACGGTTTTTCGTTCAATACGCGTTTTCCGAGGAGATCCACAAATGCATTCGCCTCTCCGGCAGACCACATCGCGTGCTTGGGTTGATGCGGTCATGGCCGATTTCGACACCTTTCTGCTTGACCACGCCGCTGCTGAAAAAAAAGCCTCTGGCATGGCCATTTCTATGCTGTCCCACTACCCTGACAAGGTAAAACTGGTCAGTATCATGGCCGACTTAGCGGTAGAGGAGCTCTCTCACTACCGAGAAGTGGTTAAGTGGATACACGCACGCGGTTTACTTACCGCAGCCGACACCAAAGACGCTTACGTTCTGGAATTTCGAAAAAATATCCGACAGGGTAGCGAAATCTACTTAATGGATCGCCTGCTCACTGCGAGCATCATTGAAGCGCGGGGTGCAGAGCGCTTCGGGCTCGTTGCCGATGCACTCACGGAGCCCGGGATCAAAAAGTTCTATACCGCGATCGCTCGCTCGGAAGAGCGGCATTACGAGACATTTCTCAATCTGGCTTATCTTTATCTTCCAAAAGACGAAGTCGATGCGCGCTGGTCTGAACTGCTCGATATCGAAGCGGAGTTGATCCGCTCACTACCGATCCAGGCTGCCCTGCATTGATAAATGATCGAAACGGCTGCGCACTTATAAGTCATTACTGTATCCAAAAATTATGAAGCAGAGCAGACAGACTCGAGCAGGCAGCCGTGTTGTCTCAAAATATTTAGCGAATCACGCAGAGCCCCATTTACCTCCACCGCCGAAAACGTTAACTTGGAACGCGGTGCTGTGCGTGCCTATCTACAACGAATCTCTAAGCTGCCTCGAACAACTGATCCGCTTCGATGACACCTTGCACATTTTGGTGGTTAACCATCCTGAGGGTAGCTCAACACATTTGAACACGGCATTTGTTGATGATCTGCTGAACCAATACGATCACCTTGAAATCGCTCCTAATTGCCATCTGATCACTTTATGCGCCTCAAGTAACCGACATACCTTGCTCATTGACATCTGCGCTGGAACAGAGGGTTTCAGAGCCGCTCAAGGTGTGGGGCTGGCCCGCAAAATCGCAGCCGATACGGCATTATTATGGTGGAGTGAGGGGGCAATACGGAACAACTGGATTGCACAAACCGATGCGGATGCCCGTTTACCTTCGGACTTTTTCGATGCGCTAAATAAGCTACCCGAATCGAAAGTCGGTGCGGTCCATACGTTTGAACATCAAACGGGGCGCTCACCCGAACACGATTTAGCTATGGCGCTTTACGAAGCCAAACTGCATCAATACGTATCGGGCTTACTCGATGCCGGATCCCCCTACGCCAGTCACGCCATCGGCAGTTGCATTTCGATAAGGGCAGAGGCTTATGCCGTCATACGCGGAATACCGAAGCGCGCGGCAGGCGAGGATTTTTACTGCCTGAACAAGCTCCATAAGTTAGGTCAGGTTGCCACATTTCAGGGAGGTTCACCTATCACCTTGGACGCGCGGATTTCGACACGCACGCCATTTGGCACGGGCCAAAGCGTAAAAGCCATTTTAAATGCAACAGATCCGACCGAATATCGTTTGTTTTACCCGCCGGAGGCCTTCGAAGCTCTAGGATCTCTGCTTGGCCATATTCGTAATGGTCGACAGACACTAGAGACCGTTCTTGAGGGCCTACCCGCAAGCAGCGCCGAGTGGCTAGTAGCTCGTGGGCTTCCGAATACGCTCGTACACTGCCGTACCCATGGGCGCACGCAAGCCCAATTCCAGCACAACTTTCACACCTGGTTCGACGGCTTCATGACACTGAAGTTTCTGCACACAATCGCGCCTCCGAACGACGGGCTTATAAGTTTAAACGCCTTAGCGAGAATATTAGGCTCGCAATCACTTTCGGCAAATCAGGTTCAGGTTCGATACCGTGAACGCTGCTACACTAGGCTCATTGATAATTGGGCAAATTAGTGAGCCACAGCGACTGATACGGCTGTAGTATGACGCTCTGATTTCGGTCCAAATGATCGTTGCCCGTGATCAAGTCCACCCAGTAGGGCTCGATCAGATTCAAATCAGCGAGGCTAATAGCCTGTGTTTCAGCAGACAAATTCGACATACAAAATATACGCTGTCGGCCATCTAAACTCTCACGCCACAAGCCAAAAACGGCACTGTTCAGATGCAGAAGATACTGCGCGGCATTTGGGTGAAACGCACTCTGCAAGCGGCGGATCGACAAAAGCTCGGTAAGGCCTTCCAAAACACGGGCGTGTGTTGTGTCTGCGTTCGACAATACCGATTGCAATTCGGGATAAGACCACTGATGCCTATTAATCGCACGAGCATACCCCAAGTGTTCGAGACGCTGATAATCGTTGCGAGTCCCCAACAGGCTATGAACGTAGATACCCGGAATGCCCGCCAGACTGAACATTACTGCATGCGCGCAGATCATCCGATCGATCGCCAGACCATCATCTACATCAAGCGGATCACGCAGCGCATCAAACAGGGAAATATTCATTTCGTATACTTTTGATCCACCGCCATCAACAGACCGCCGCGACAGACGCCCACCGCGCTGCTCCATGGCCTCTGTGAGTGCATCGAGCTCCTGATCACTCAACAGTCCTTCAGCCGGACGCAAACCAATACCGTCGTGCGAGGCGAGAAAGTTAAAGTAAGTGGTGCCGGATCGGGCCAGCGGCATACTCATCATCCACTGATTCAGATGACTGCAATCGCCGCTAATCAAGGCTTGTAGCAGGAGCGGCGGTAGCGAAAAATTGTAGACACCATGTGCCTCATTACCGTTACCGAAGTACGACAGATTCTCCACATTGGGAATATTGGTTTCGGTGATAATCATCGCCTCTGGCGCCGCATGCTCGATGAGCTCGCGCAACAGGCGCACAACCGCATGCGTTTCCGGCAAATTGATACACGTTGAGCCCAGTTCTTTCCACAGAAATGCGACCGCGTCGAGCCGAAAAACCCGAACGCCTTTATCAAGATAAAAACGAATGATCGAGACAAACTGGCGCAGAACTTCAATATTTCGAAAATCAAAGTCAACTTGATCGTGACTAAAGGTACACCAGACATGTCTGGGTCCATTTGCCGTCTCAACCTCTTGTAAGAGGTCGCTTGTTCTTGGGCGGACGACCAAATCCAATGCATCACTCGGGTTCGCGGTATAGAAAAAATCGGCACCAGGGTGAACACCGCGAAGGAAATTTTGAAACCAGAGTGAGCGGCTAGAACAATGATTTATAACTAAGTCCGCCATCAGCACGTAGTCTTTGGCGACCGCTTCAATGTCAGCCCATGTCCCCAGAGTCTCATTCACGCTTGAATAATCCAGAACCGCAAAGCCATCATCTGAGCTGTAAGGGTAAAAAGGTAAAATATGAACGCCATTAATTACGGTAGATAGATGCTCATCAACAAACCGCTTTAAGGTCTCTAGGGGTTTTTCGTCTTCGTTCAAGATCGAATCGCCATAAGTGATCACCCAGGCGTCGGATTGATTCCAAACGTTCTTATGCGATAACTGAGCCGTGGTCTCTCCATCCAGTCGCATCTCATTCAACAGGACTTCGGCCCAATATGACTCATCCACGCGTAGTGCGGGCTCGCTATACACCTGACCCAACAAGTGCACTATGCGTTTCTGCAAATGCGCATGAGCGTTCATCATGATGCTTACCTATCCGCAAATTCCAAATAATCGAGCTCAACCGCTTCGTAAAGCCGTTCGAGCACATCGGGGATCGCGCTCACCACGCGATTCCATGAGGGTATGAATGGGCGTTCTTTCGGACGAGCTAAGAACGTCTCGCCAGCTTGAATAATATTATCCGCGAACAGCTCTACAGCACGCTCCTCTGCGTTAATATCCAGAGTAAGTCCGTTCATCATCGCGTCATTCCGATAGCTTTCGACAAAATCCAGTGCAATCCGATAATACGCGGCCTTGATGCTGCGGAAGATCTCAGGACTGAGGGTTACGCCCTGCGTGGCCAGCTTCCGGAAAAGCGCCTTGGCGATATCGATCGACATGCGCGATAACCCAGACTGACTATCGTGCTCTGATAAGTCTTGATGCTTGTGATCGTAGTGATCGGTGATCTCGGCTTGGCAAATACGATTCAGTGCGTAGTTGCGATACATCTCGGACAGCACACCAATCTCCAAACCCCAGTCACTCGGAATACGGAGGTCGGTTAGTACATCTCGCCGAAACGAAAATTCACCCGCCAGCGGATATCGAAAGCTATCCATGAAAGTCAGATAATCGTGATGCCCCAACACTTTTTGCGCAGCGCGAAGCAGCGGCGTCACCAGCAAACGGCTGACTCTGCCGTTAATCTTGCCGTCGGCGACCCTCGCGTAAAACCCTTTGCAAAACTCATAATTGAACATGGGATTCGCTACTGGATAGATTAACTTGGCGAGCAAAGAGCGATCGTAGGTGGTGATATCACAGTCATGCAGTGCAACCGCTTCCGCGCGGTTGGATGCCAAAACATAGCCCATGCAGTACCAAACGTTACGCCCTTTACCCAACTCTTTCGGCGCCAAATCGTGCGTCGCGAGCTCTTCGTCCAGTGCCTTTAGGCGCGGACCGTCATTCCAGAGAATTCGATGCTGTTGCGGCAAGGAATCAAAAAACTCGAGCGCATGGCGAAACTCTTCGGCATTAGCGCGATCCAAACCAATGACAATTTGGTTAAGGTAGGGGACAGATCTTAACTCTTTCACAATCCCCGCCAGAGCCGGCGTTTGGAGTTCGGAATACAGCGAAGGCAGAAGCAATCCTAATGGTCTCTTTTTCGCGAAACTGGCTAGTTCGGACTCAAGGGCTTCGATTGGCCTTGAGCGCAAGTTATGTAATGTGGTGACAATTCCATTTTGATAAAAATCTGCCATTTTTGCTCCTTTCTTTTAATTGTCCGCCATCAACCAATTAATGACAGCGTCGCACCAGGCTTGCGGCCCCGGTCGCGTGGTAACAACAAAACCACCGTTCGAGACGGCGGCAGGTATACTTCGGTGAGCCGAACGAATCCAAACTGCGGTATCCGCTGTATTCAACATAGATAGGTCATTCGGCGCATCACCCAGCGCTAGGGTGTTAACTTGACAGCCTTCTGTTTGGGCGATGAAATCCGCCAACCAGCGCATAGAGCGGCCTTTATCGCAATCACCGCTAACCGTATTGAAGCGCCCACCCTGCTGAACCTGCCCCCCGTGCGATTTGATAAAATCGACGAACGCAGCAATCGCCTGCGCTGAACCCTGCAGGCTCGTTGGCTCACTGAATTCGCGTTGACAGGCCAAACGCGCTGCTGGAACGGATAAGCCCGTGAGTTCAGCAACACCTTGTGCTCCGAGCGCGTCAAAGGTTTGGATCGATAATTCATCGCGAGGGAAAGCATGAATCAAATCAAGCCAATGCTGACGACTCTCCGACTGCGTTACGAGCCAGTAGTCCCCCCGATCTAGCCAGCCCGCACTACTGCGTTCGAACTGCGCCTTGGGCAAAAATACGCCCGCCCCATTCTCGGCAATAGTGGGGCTCGGGCCCAAACCTAGAGCGGCCATCAGTTCTTGCATTTCTGCAAAGGTTTTGGACGAATTAAAGATTAATGGCACACCCTCATCTTTCAACCGCTCAATGGCGGGCATCGCTTGCTCAAACTCGTAGGTATCGTGATCGAGTAGGGTGCCGTCCAAATCGGTAAATACGAGGCGTTTAATCATCGACCGTGAATGCCTCGTTTTGCACTATTTGCGTCACCGTCCTGCTCTGGTCCAAGAACCACGACAGATCTGCCATTTTAGGAATAGAGTCAATCGAGTAGCGCGTCAAACGTTCATAGTGACTCACAAAATGAGCCAGCTCACTGGGGTTCATGGGAGCGAGCCCGCGCGACTCCGCCATTTTCGTTTCTTGCTCCAACCGCCAGCCGAAGACCGCTTCAAAATTGGGCGCAACCAAAGCCCAGAGGAAATCAAGCCTATCCCAAACAGGCAGGTATTGATTCCGCAGCTGATTATTAACATAGGTTCGCCACCCCCCCGTTTCATCCAGCACGGCCTCAAGCCCATTAACAGCCGCAAGCAAATTAGCAGTCGGTTCCGGACCAACACCGACACACCAGCCCTCCAGAATCACTATGTCGACGGGCTCTGTGACCAGATCGAACTGATCCACTGGGACGCGATCGTCTAACAGTTTGTCGAAGCGGGGGATACTCACCGAGTCGGTAAATTTGATAAGACGGTCCAGAGTTTGTAGCAAGAGGGGCACGTCGTGGGTTCCAGGCACACCACGCGTTATTAAAAGTGGATGAACCGCTTTCGCCAGCGTTTCGCGTTCCGCTCGGGTAAGGTAGAAATCGTCAATAGAAAGGACCAAGGCATTGCGTTCAGATTCAGCTTTGAATCGCGCCGCTAAATAAGCCGCCAGCGTGCTCTTTCCTGAACCTTGCGCACCATAAATGCCCATCACTTCGGTTTTTTTTGCACCAAATTGACGCAAAAAAGAAGGCGTGGATTTAACGGAGAGTGATCGCTCTAGATCAAAGACATAAGCCAATGACAGCCGGTGCTTCTCAGCAAAGTCTTTTTGCCACGATTGTAGGACTTGATGCGATAAGGTCATTCGATCAGCCTTGGCACGATAATCTAAACATAACTTGGTTTAGCAGATATCGTGCCAAAGCACTGAAGAACTAGAGAGTAAGGCGGCGAATATCCGACAGTATTGCAACGACCTGATTCATGAAACGCCCACCGTCTGCGCCGTTAATGACGCGGTGGTCGTAAGAAAGCGAGACCGGGAGCATCGTTCTGGGCACAAAGCCAGAGCCATCCCAAACAGGTTGAACTTGCGCTTTCGCGACACCCAAAATCCCAACCTCTGGTGCATTTACAATAGGCGTGAAACCTCTACCACCCAAGGCGCCTAGGCTTGAAACAGTAAAACATGCACCTTGCATTTGTGCGGGCTTCAATTTCTTGTCTCGTGCAGCGCCAGCTAATTCAATAACTTCGGCAGCGAGCTCCAACAAACCTTTCTTGTCTACATCGCGGATAACGGGAACGAGCAGACCCGCTGGCGTATCGACTGCGAATCCAATGTGGACGTAGTCTTTGTAGATTAGCGACTCGCCGTCTGCGGAGAGCGAGGAATTGAATTTCGGGTTGTCCTTCAGGGCCATTGCGCAGGCCTTCAACAAGAAAGGCAGAGGAGTGAGCTTCGTGCCCTTAGCAGCGGCTTCATCTTTAAGCGACTTACGGAAGGCTTCAAGATCAGTTATGTCCGCATCATCAAACTGCGTAACGTGCGGCACATTCAACCAACTACGCTGCATGTTCAACGCGGTTACTTTGCCGATCTTTGAAAGGGGTTCTTCCCGAATAGGGCCAAAAGCAGAAAAATCGATGGCCGGTACAGCGGGAATACCCGCACCCGCTGCGACCGTGCTCGTCGCCGGCTGCTCCAGTCGTTTTTGCACAAATGCATGCAAATCTTCTTTGAGTATGCGACCGCGCGGGCCACTACCCGCCACTTCTGCGAGAGGTATTGAGAATTCACGCGCCAGTTTTCTAACGGCGGGCCCCGCGTAAATTGATGCGGAGTCACCGCCACTGGCGGCAGGCTGCGCCGCCCTGGCCACTTGGGGGTTCGGAGCAGAGGGAGCCGCTGTGTTAGTAGCGGGGGCAGATACTAAGTCAGCGGGCACATTCGCTCGACCCACGTCTGGCGACTGAGGTTTCACAACAGGAGCGGTAGAGACGCCCTGAACCAGTGCAATCAAATCACCCTGCTTTAATGAATCACCGACTTTGACGCTCAGTGAGCTAACCGTACCAGCAACCTCAGCCGGAATTTCCATCGATGCCTTGTCCGACTCAAGAACGATCAAGGTATCGCCCTCCGCTACGACATCGCCAACCGCAACATTCACTTCGATCACATCGACCGCGTCTTCCGTACCAATATCAGGCACGCGAGCCTCGACTTCAGCAGAAACAGTCGCTGCGGCAGTCGGTGCAGCAGTCTCCACTTTAGGTTCAGCAGCTGCAGGCGTCGGGGCCAGCTCGCTCACTTTCTCAGTGGACCCACTATCGGCCGCGTCGTCAGCGTCCGCCTCCACCGAAACAATCGCAGTGCCCTGCGAGACGGAATCACCCAACTTAACCAATAGGGCCGTGACCGTGCCGGCCACAGTTGAGGGCACCTCCATAGAGGCCTTATCAGATTCGAGTACAAGCAAACTGTCATCGACAGCAACTTGATCCCCAACTTGCACCATCCACTCAATCACTTCGGCGCTGTCGGCGCCAATATCTGGCACTACTACATCTTGCTTTGCCATAACGTTTCCTTTGCGAATGAATTAGGCTTTCATCGGATCAATTTTTGTAGCGGAGATACCGAGCTTGGGCATCGCCTCTAACACAACATTTTTATCCAACTGACCTTCTTGAACCAGAGCATCGAGGGCCGCCAACACGATCCATTCTTTACTCACCTCAAAGAAGTCTCGCAACTTAGATCGTGTGTCACTGCGGCCGTAACCATCGGTGCCGAGCACAGTGTAACGCTCGGGCACAAAGGCTCTAAGCTGCTCAGAGTAAGCTCGGATGTAGTCCGTCGCGATAACGCAAGGACCACCGCGCTCCGACAGACACTCTGTAACATAGGCGACTTTTGCCTCACTGGCAGCGTGCAGACGGTTGTGACGTTCCACAGAGCGACCCTCTCGCGCCAACTCGTTGACGC
>JAUHWV010000081.1 GCA_030427335.1 Gammaproteobacteria bacterium
CTGATCGCCGATGCCGGCGATACCGGTGGGCAAAGCGAACCCGGGCTGTATTTCGAGATCCGCCATAAGGGCGACCCGGTTAATCCCGCAAGCTGGTGCCGCTGATTCAAAGGTTGGCATTGCATCCCCTGAGCTACTAACGCCGATACACGATTTGATTCCGCTGAGCCACAGGTTGGTGACGCTGGTTCGCGAGCTGATGCCGTTGACCTAGGCTTGGTGCCCCTTATCTGGGGTTGATGCCATTGATCTGGTGTTAGTGCCACTGATCCAGGGTTAATGTTTCTGATCCAAGGTTAATGTCACTGATCCAGGGTTAATTTCACTGATCCGGGGTTAATGTCACTGATCCGGGGTTGATGCCATTGACCCCAGCGCTCGCTCGCAAGAGTGGTCAACCCGCAACGCGCGGCCTATACTTGCCTTTCGATAATTCGGCCACAAACGCAATCATCTGAAACGCGTCAAACCCTCGCAAGGATTATGTATGTCACTCAAAAGTCTCTCTCTCGCCCTCTCTGCTCTGGCTCTGACGTGCAATCCTGTTTGGGCAGATGAAACCGCTGCAGGAGCAGAAGAGACCGCCGAGCCCGAAGTCCGACAGGAGCTTCCCCTTGACGCGTTAAAACGATTTGCCGACGTGTTCAATCAAATTCGACAAGGCTACGTGAAAGAGATCCCACAGAGCGAGCTGATGGATTACGCCATCCGCGGCATGATGTCTAACCTAGATCCGCACTCCGCCTACTTGAACAAAGAGGCTTTCACGGATCTGCAAGACTCGACCGCAGGCGAATTTGGTGGCATCGGAATAGAAGTCGGCAAAGAAAACGGATTCATCACGATCATTTCACCCATTGATGACACGCCGGCAGCAAAAGCGGGGCTAGAAAGCGGCGACGTCATTTTAAGTATCGACGGCGAGTCCATGGAAAACAAAAGCCTGAGTGAAGCCATCGAACTGATGCGCGGCGAAGCGGGCACGCCCATAACGCTGGAAATCGGCCGTTCGGGCGAGAGCCAACCGTTTGATGTTGAACTAGAGCGCGCAAAAATACCTGTGAGAAGCACGCGTGAACGCCTACTGGCGCCTGGAATCGGCTACCTTCGTATATCTCAATTCCAGCGCAAAACTGATGACGATGTTGCCAAAAGCCTAGCAACGCTTGCCGAAGACGGCCCGCTGCAAGGTCTGGTACTCGATCTTCGAAACAACCCCGGCGGCGTTCTGCAGGCCAGCGTCGGCGTGGTCGATCACTTTTTAGACGGCGGGCTCGTGGTCTACACGGAGGGACGTATTGAAGATGCCGCTGCAGAGTATAATGCTACGCTCGGTGACAAGTTACATGGCGCGCCCATAGTGGTACTGGTGAATCGCGGTTCTGCGAGCGCATCAGAGATTGTGGCTGGCGCCCTGCAAGATCAGAAGCGCGCGATCATTATGGGCACGCAAAGCTTTGGCAAAGGCTCGGTGCAAACCGTGCTGCCCTTATCAGAGGATATCGCCGTTAAACTCACCACGGCGCTCTACTTCACACCGAGCGGGCGTTCGATCCAGGCCTCCGGCATTACGCCCGATATCATCGTTGAGCGAGCCAAGATAACGACGGTGGAAAGCGGTCGCCGCATCAGCGAGGCCGATTTAAAAGGCCACCTCGAGAACGTGCAGGACTCCCAAGATACCGACCTTGAGGCCAGCGATAACTTTGACGCAGAGATTAGTCTGAAGCTGCTTGAAGACGACAATCAACTCTTTGAGGCCTTCACGCTCCTGCGCGGTTTGAGTATTTTAGAACAGCGAAAGCAATCAGCAAAGTCGGCAGAGGCCGAAGCCGAAGCCGAAGCCGAAGCCGAAGCCGAAGCCGAAGCCGAAGCCGAAGCCGAAGCCGAAGATAATGACTCGCCAATGTAAACATCAAGGACTCAAGCACTTGCACGAATCGCAAGCCATCACGACCAAAGCGCCCCCAATGGCACAGCATACAGGTTCTCGCCAAAGGCCGTTGTATGATCGCCATCATAGAGCAGAACGCCAATCTTAAAATGAGCACCAGCCACCGATTGGAAGCGCTTCAATCCAGTAAAATCTCTGGCACTCAGCGTAGCTGCAGCTTTAACCTCAATCGCAAAACAATCACCTAGGGCATTTTCGATAATGACGTCTACTTCGACTTTGTCCTTGTCTCGGTAATGGTAGAATCGTAAAGGATCGTCCGTCCAAGCCGCCTGTTTGCGTAGTTCGTTATAAACGAAGGACTCAAGAATCAGCCCAAAATCGCCCGGTTGTTTATGCAACCGTTCTCGGTTGAGGCCCCGCAGAGCACATGTCATACCGGTATCAACAGAGTGTAATTTTGGTGTTTTCACCAGCCGTTTATATTCGTTGGAATGCCATGCTGGCAACTGTTCCAGCAGGAACAATTGCTCCAGTAGCGCCATGTATTTTTTTATGGTCTGATGACCCAGCCCGAGTTTGCCACCTAATTCGGAGAGATTAACCAGTTTACCTGCGTAAAAGGCTGTCAGCTTGAGTAGCTTGGCCATCAGGTCAGGGTGATCGATATGGGTCAGATCTCGAATATCACGCTGGATCAAGTTATTAAGGTATTGCTGATACCAAGCTTGACTCCGTCGCTCACTAGCCCGCTGCAACGGTTCGGGAAAACAACCGGTTACTAGGCGGTGCAGCAGATGGTCCCGTACCCTGAGGTCGCTCGTAGAAGGCGCCTCCATATTTAATAACTTACTAAGAAAGCTGGGGGAGCGCCCTTTGATTTCACACTCCGAGAGCGGCATTAACTGCACCGATTCCATTCGGCCCGCCAAAGAATCCGACAGGCGGGGAAGCAACAACGCATTGGCGGAGCCTGTCAGCAAGAAGCGGCCCGGGGTACGTTGCTCGTCCACGGCCTGCTTGATTGAAACGAACAGCTCCGGCAAGCGCTGAACCTCATCCAAGGCTATCCGGTTGGATGGCAGGCCGCGAACAAACCCAACCGGATCAGCTTGCGCTATCTTCAACTGGGCTTGGTCATCCAAAGTAATGTAAGTCCATTGCTCGTTCACCGTCTCATCAATCAAGGTACGCACCAGAGTGGTCTTACCCGCCTGACGAGGCCCCATAATAAAAACGACTGGCGTGTCGCTTAGAGCTTCTTTGACTTTTAATTCAGAATATCGAGGGTACATTACTGCAACTCCCGTTACGCCGGCTTTATGGCCCGTCTAATTGAAACTATAAAACCGTCCAATTGTAAATAAACCTCCGTCTAATCGGTACTGAATAACCGTCCAATCGGTACTGAACAACCGTCTAATCGGTACTGAACAACCGTCCAATTGGTACCGAGTAACCGTCCAATCGGCACTATACGGCCGTCCAAGAGACATTACAACCGTGTTTATGCGAGATTTTTCTGCGTGGACTTGCTACATAGAAACATAAGTACAAATTAACTTAAAAGGTGATTGACCAAAGCAACAGCCAACCAGGGCTAAGGCAATACAGGGTGGTTCTGGGGAATGCGACTACGCCGGTGTTGATGGATAAGATATCCAGATTACATTTAGGAGGTGATTAGACGCCCTTAAAAAGGCGTTACAGCCGCATCTCGATACCGCACTCGGCCATGTAGGCTTTAGCGTCGGCAACCGTGTACTCAGCGAAGTGAAAAATGCTCGCAGCCAGCACCGCATCGGCATGGCCCTGCAGTACGCCTTGCGCCAGATGGTCTAGATTACCGACACCGCCAGAGGCAATGACGGGAATCGGTACCGCATCCGATATCGCTCTGGTCAAAGGTAAATCAAAGCCGTTTTTCGTGCCGTCGCGGTCCATGCTGGTCAGCAAGATTTCGCCGGCGCCGTAATCGGCCATTTTCTGAGCCCACTGAACCGCATCGATACCGGTTGGTTTACGACCACCGTGGGTAAAGATCTCCCAGCGGGGCGACTCACCTTCTGCATGCACCGCCCTGGCGTCGATTGCGACCACGATACATTGGCTACCAAAACGATTTGAAGCGTCGCGCACGAGTTGTGGATTGTGAATGGCGGCCGTATTGATGCTCACCTTATCGGCGCCCGCATTAAGCAATACCCGAATGTCTTCTACCGCACGCACACCACCACCGACGGTAAGCGGAATAAAAACCTCGCGCGCAATTTGCTCTACCGTATGAACCGTCGTATCACGATCTTGATGGCTTGCCGTAATATCGAGGAAAGTAATTTCGTCGGCACCCGCTTCGTTGTAGCGCCTCGCGATCTCAACCGGATCGCCCGCATCACGAATACCGACGAAGTTAACTCCTTTTACAACGCGACCGTTGTCCACGTCGAGGCAGGGGATAATGCGTTTAGCTAGACCCATCAGGCGCTCACCTGATCGCAATAGGCCTGTGCTTCAGCTACATCGAGTGTGCCTTCGTAGATTGCGCGGCCCGTAATCGCGCCACAAATACCCGAGGATGCGACCGCAGCCAATGCTTTGATGTCGTCCATATTGGTAATACCACCCGAGGCAATCACAGGAATAGAAGAGGCCTTCGCCATTTCCACGGTAGCCTCGACATTGACACCCTGCATCATGCCGTCTCGCGCAATATCGGTATAAACGATGGCGGAAACACCTTGTGCGTCGAACTGGCGCGCCAAATCAGTCGCTTTAACATCCGACACTTCAGCCCAGCCGTCAGTGGCTACCAAGCCGTTCTTGGCGTCTAGGCCTACGATCACTTTTCCCGGAAACGCTCGGCAAGCTTCAGCCACAAACTCAGGCTCGCGGACTGCCTTGGTGCCTATAATAACGTAGCTTACGCCCGCTTTTACGTAGGCTTCTATCGTTTCCAGCGAGCGGATACCCCCGCCAATTTGAATCGGCAAACTGGGGTAAGCCTTGGCAATCGCAGTGACAACCTCGCCATTTACAGGCTCCCCTGCGAACGCGCCGTTGAGATCCACTAGATGCAAGCGCCGTGTCCCTGCCTTAACCCACTGGGTAGCCATGGCGACTGGGTCGTCCGAAAACACCGTGCTGTCTTCCATGAGCCCTTGACGCAATCGCACACATTGGCCATCTTTAAGGTCGATCGCGGGAATTATCAGCATTGTCCGTTCCAAGTCAAAAAGTTAGCGAGCAGAGTCAGGCCGGCCGTATGACTCTTTTCAGGGTGAAACTGAGTAGCAAACACATTCGCTCGGCCGACCGCAGCGGCGAAAGGAATTCCATATTCGGTGCGACCTTGCTCGACTGCTGTATCTGAGGGCTGCACGCAATAAGAATGCACGAAATAAAAACGCGTATCGTCTGCAATACCAGCCCACAAAGGATGCGACTGCGCTTGAGAAACGGTGTTCCACCCCATGTGTGGAATTTTGAGCGGGTTTCCCAGTTCGTCTTCGCCGCCGGGAAAGCGCTGCACAACGCCCTCGAAAATACCCAGACCTTGGGTGCCGCCCGATTCTTCGGAGCCTTCCATGAGCGCCTGCATACCGACGCAAATACCCAGGAGCGGTGCTCCGCTGTCAATTACGGTGCGTATTAAAGCATCAAAACCCAGACGCCGAATTTCGGCCATACAATCGCCAATGGCACCCACACCGGGAAACACGACTCGATCGGCACTCTTAACCTGCTCTGCATCCGAGGTCACCACCACTTCGCACTCGCCGGCGTGTTGCAGTGCACTTTCAACCGAGTGTAGGTTACCCATGCCGTAGTCGATTACGGCAACACGATTGGCTGACATGCTCTTTACAGCACCCCTTTTGTGGAGGGCATCACACCGGCCATTCGCTCATCCATCGCTAGGGCCATGCGCAGTGCGCGCCCAAAAGCCTTGAATACGGTCTCAATCTGGTGGTGCGTGTTGTCGCCACGCAAGTTATCAATGTGCAGCGTCACTTGTGCGTGATTAACAAAACCGTGAAAAAACTCGGCAAATAAATCGACATCAAATCCGCCAACGCTGGCTCGAGTGAAGGGAACCTTAAAGGTCAATCCGGGGCGACCGCTAAAATCGATTACCACACGAGACAGGGCTTCATCCAAGGGAACATAAGCGTGGCCATAGCGCGTCATGCCTTTTTTGTCGCCGACCGCCTTCGCGAAGGCCTGACCCAAGGTAATGCCGATGTCTTCTACCGTGTGGTGGTCATCAATGTGCAAGTCGCCCTTGGCAACGATATCCAGGTCAATCAGGCCGTGACGTGCGATTTGGTCGAGCATATGCTCTAAAAAGGGGATACCGGTATCAAACTTGGCCACACCGGTTCCGTCTAAATTAACACTGGCCGTAATTTGAGTTTCGAGGGTATCGCGCGTTACGCTTGCGACTCGCTGGCTCATAGGGCGCCTCTTTGTCTAACTGAGCTTCTAGGGCGCGCATTATATGAGAAACAGCGCTGGTAATATACTCTTAACCTCATTTGCATAATCTAAGGTAGCGGTTACTTGGCGAAGTCATTCTCACAGCGGGTTCTCAATTGGTTTGACGACTACGGCCGTAAGAACCTGCCTTGGCAGCTGAACGCGACCCCCTACTCCGTTTGGGTTTCGGAAATCATGCTGCAGCAAACTCAGGTTGCCACCGTCATTCCCTACTTTGAGCGCTTCATGGAGCGCTACCCATCGGTTGAGAAATTGGCGCAAGCGGAACTCGACGAGGTCCTCGCTCTGTGGACAGGCCTTGGCTACTACGCCAGAGCACGTAACTTGCACAAAACGGCGCAGGTAGTGAGTGCACACTTCGGCGGAGAATTCCCAAAAACCGTCTCTGAACTGGAGACTCTACCCGGAATTGGCAGATCGACAGCGGGTGCCATTCTGAGTTTATCCCTGGATAAAAAGGCCACGATTCTAGACGGCAACGTCAAGCGCGTGATCGCGCGTCATGCGGGGGTACAGCAATGGACAGGCATCAAAAAAGTTCATGATGACCTGTGGCAGATAGCGGAGCAGCACACACCCAATGAGCGCTGCCAAGCCTACAATCAGGCCATGATGGATCTGGGCGCATTGCTCTGTACACGCACCAAACCACAGTGTTTGATCTGCCCGATAGCGAGCGATTGTCATGCTCGCCTTAGTGGTCGACCCGAGCAGTTTCCCGGTAAGAAACCCAAATCGAACAAACCCATAAAATCATGCGCTTTTGCCATCAAACGAAATCAGAACAACGAAGTCTTTCTGGTAAGGCGCCCGAATAGCGGCATTTGGGGCGGGCTGTGGTGTTTTGAGCAGTTCGAATCAAAGAATGAGCTAGAAGCAAATTTAGCGGGACTTGGGGATATCGACACTATTTGGGCGTCTTTTCGGCACACCTTTAGCCACTACCACTTGGACATTACGCCCGTTCTAATTACACTGAAACACAGCGATCGTGTTGCCGAAACGCAGGGTGAATGGTTGAGCCTTGCGGATGCCAAAACGAGGGGGCTGGCAGCGCCCGTCCTTAAACTGTTGAATCGACTTGAAGCCGAAATTGAGAGCCTATGACCCGCACCGTTTTTTGCCGCAAATACCAAACCGAACTTGAGGCTATGGACCGCGCCCCGTTTCCTGGGCCAAAAGGGCAAGACTTGCTCGACACCGTCTCAAAAAAAGCTTGGCAAGAATGGCAAGATCATCAGACGCGCTTGATCAATGAAAAGCATTTGAATTTGATGGATCCGACCACCCGGAAATATCTGCAGCAAGAAATGGAAAAGTTTTTCTCAGGCGAAGACTTCGATCAGGCAGAAGGCTATGTGCCAGAAGCTCAATAAACTTTTAGTTCTTATATGCCTTTGCTTAAGCCTCGAAATTCAAGCAGACAACCGTTTAGCACCCGGTTTTGCCGCATTAGAGCGAAACCAACCTAAAACCGCCGCTAGGTCTTGGCAAACGCTTGCTGAGCAGGGAGTCGCAGAGGCACAAAATGCACTCGCGTTGCTTTATCAGCAAGGCTTAGGCGTGCCCAAAGACTTGGCCAAGGCACATCAGTTACTTACGGATGCAAGTGCTCAAGGGCTATCCATCGCAAAGTATAACCTCGGGCTCACCTACTACGATGGAATCGGCGTTGAGATTGATTTTGGTAAAGCAATCACCTTATTTCTTGATGCGGCTAACGACGAAATCGCAGGCGCTCAGTACATGTTGGGTATCATATTTTTCATGGGGCAGGGTACAGAACCTGCGATGGACGATGCCCTTCACTGGCTAAACTTGGCAGCTAGACAGAACTATCCCGAGGCACAGCTGATGCTAGCTCAGCTTTACCTTACGGTTGCCAGTGGCGAAGTGCGCCTGAAACAGGCCCATATTTGGGGAACCATCGCCTACGAGAACGGCATGGAAGAGGCACTCGCCGTGACACACTATACCCATGGCGCGCTGACGAAAGGGCAAATATCAACCGCCGAGCACGTTATTGAAGGCTGCCGAGAGAATATTGCCACGTGCAACAATCAAGACGACTAAAGTTTTAAAAACATTGACCGATTAAACAAGCAACACAAACTCAGAAGGATGTTTTATGTCGGCTGCAATGCGAATGGCAAATTTCTACCAACAAGTCGAGCTCAGCTCATCGGTCGAGTCGGCTAACAAGCATCAACTTATCCAAATGCTTTTTGATGGTTTAGTGAGCTCACTTGTTGCTGCGGAGTACCATATCGAAAATGCAAACATACCCGCAAAAGGAAAAAGCATCAGCCGAGCGTGTCAAATTCTAGTGGGTTTGCAAACGTCACTTGACTATAAAAACGGCGGCGATATCGCCCGTAATTTGGGCGACCTATACGACTATGCGTCGCGCAGGCTAGTTCAAGCTAACGTCGGCAATGATTCTAGCATCGTTGCTGAGATCAGATCGCTTCTGAGTCAAATCAAAGAGGCGTGGGAAACCGTGCCGGAAGCGTTGAGAGCGCAGCCGCTGAACAGAGCTTAAATTAGCATAGCAAAAAAATTTTAGTAGTAATTGCCTATAAGAGACGGGTTCGCTACTATCAGATGACATAACGGGAGGGGGAATCTCTCCCCCACTACGGTCATCAGATAGACACCATGCTCAGCGCAATTATTGGAAACAGCCCGGCCATTCGAGCGGTAAAACAGCTCATAGCTCAAGTAGCACCCAGTGATGCCACCGTGCTGGTTCGTGGCCCGTCTGGTTCTGGCAAAGAGCTGGTAGCCAAAGCACTACATGATCTATCCGACAGATCATCTGCACGTTTTGTTCCGGTGAACTGTGCCGCAATTCCGCGAGAACTTCTTGAATCTGAGCTCTTTGGGCATCGCAAAGGCGCTTTTTCGGGTGCGATTTGTGACCACCGAGGGCGTTTCGAAATGGCGCATGAGGGCACCCTGTTCCTCGACGAAATCGGCGATATGCCGCTCGATCTTCAAGTCAAACTTCTGAGGGTATTACAGGAACGAAAGATTGACCCAGTGGGCAGCCAGAAGTCTATCGACGTGAATGTCAGAGTGGTTGCTGCAACGCACAAAGATCTTGAGACGGCTGTGGCACGCGGCGATTTTCGAGAAGACTTATTTTACCGATTAAACGTTATTCCCCTGAGCCTGCCGGCACTCAGCGAACGGGTCGACGACATTCCGGTATTATTCGA
>JAUHWV010000082.1 GCA_030427335.1 Gammaproteobacteria bacterium
CATCGGCGCTCAAAACCGTAACCTGACGTTTACCTGGCTTACCGCGCGCATCACCTTGAACACCAGATACGATCGTAACGGCAGCCTGTTTCACGGGCTCCATGAGTGCCTTTGGCTTGGATCTTCGGGCGATACCTATTAAAGAAGGCATAGAGAAAACTACTCTGAATACGTGCTAGCTAAAGCGGATATGAAGCGGCTTAGATCAGACGCCGGTAGGCGATTGATTCCCGCGGCGGCGGCACGTCCACCACCGGTTGGGAATTGACGCACCAAACTGTCTGCTCCCTGCCTGCGATTCAGCGGCGCTCTCACGCTCACTAGAAAGTGATCATCACCCAGATCCGTCAAGATAGCGTGCGCACGGTCTGGATTTTGCTCAACTAGACTGTTGCTAAAGACACCACTCACTCTTCTGGCCCAGGGTTCGTTTGGTAGAAGATATACCGCGTGGGTCGGTTCTTTGACTTCGGGCGCCAAACCAGCCGCCCTTTCCATATCGGCGTCGTAACCCTCCGACAGGGCGCTATATACACTAGCCTGATCCACTACGAACTGCTCTGGAGTTGAACAGCTGACTACTGCACGATAAAGATCGCCTGGATGATAATAGAGATCATCGAGACTAGGGCCATATCCATTGTAATTGAGGCACAGTCCGAGCTGGCGATACAGCGCCAGCTGATCTTGTGACAAAGTCAGTGTTCGCGCCAAAGCCTCAGCACTGCCATCTAAATTATCGCCAAAAGCACCGACAACTGCCCACTTCGCAAACGCGCCCTTAAGTAGCCCGTTGATAAGAAGTGCCGTGCAAACTTCCGGCGCTGTGTTAATTACGGTGGTTAAGGCCTCGTGCTCTGGAATTTCGCCCGCAAAATGGTGATCACAGTAAAAAACCGAGCTCCCGCCATCGAGTAAACGCTGCACATCGCTACGGTTCTTGTCGAACGATATATCGAGTGCGGTGATTTGAGCACTGCTTTGCTCAGGAACAACCTGCTGCAACAGCTGTATATCGCGTTTAACGCCAGTCACAAGAACAGAGTCTCGCGGGTCCGCAAGACGCAACTGCGCTAGGGCGCAAATACCGTCAGCATCGCCGTTAAACACGTCAAAAGATAACAAAATTGAAACTCCTAAATCGACTTAACAAGGCGCGGGGCAACCCGCGCCGTTTAACGGTTATCTTAACACCAAACGATCACGGTTTCTTTCGAGAATAGCACCGCCAATGCCTTTAACCTCGGTCAATTCCTCAATCGAAGCGAAAGGCCCGTACATCTCTCGATAAGCCACGATGGCCTTGGCCTTCGACAAACCCACACCTTTGAGCGTGGCCGCAAGCGTCTCGGCATCGGCAGCATTTAAATCGACTTGTTGTACGGTGGCAACCGTCATTTCCCCCTCTTGTGCAAAAACCGCAGAAGGAACGGCAAAGCCTAGAAGCATGGCAAAAATCGCGGTGAGGGATGCCAGACTCAGTTTTACGGTGTTTCGTGTTTTCATAAGATTTCTCCTGTTAATAGTTCAATGCGCCTCGCGCACTATCAACATAGAGAAACTCAAAGAAGGATACGATTTTTTGACCTAGAAGAGCGGAACTTACACTATAAAGCTGACTTCTCGGCGGATAAGCTAGCATGAATAGCTCGTAATGTAGCCAGAGGGTCCGACGCTCGCGTAATGGGTCGTCCAATCACCATATAGTCTACGCCTGCACCAACGGCCTGTGGCGGCGTCATGACCCGTTTTTGATCTCCGAGCTCAGCGCCCTCAGGGCGAATACCCGGCGTCACGGTTAAAAAATCCGAACCACATACTCGCTTAACCAAGCCGACTTCTCTCGCCGAACAAACAACGCCATCAACACCGCAATCCCGACTTAACTTTGCTAAACGCTCTACTTGCGCCTCTACACTTACGGCAATTCCTATCTCAGACAGCTCTTGTTCATCCATGCTGGTCAGAACGGTGACCGCCGTTAATATGGGCCTGCGATCAAAGTGTGCCAAAGCTTCTGCAGCTGCTGTCAGCATGGAGCGCCCGCCGCTCGCATGAACATTAACCATCCAGACCCCCAGATCTGCGGCTACGCGTAAGGCCGCGGCGACCGTGTTGGGAATGTCGTGAAACTTCAGATCAAGAAAGACATCAAAACCCTCGGTCTGCAAGCGCTCAACCCAGCTTGGCCCCAAGCGAGTAAACATTTCCTTTCCTACTTTAAGCCGACACAAAGCGGGATCGAGCTGACTCACCAACTGCAGTGAACTGGCCTCATCAGGGAAATCAAGTGCAACTACGATGGGGCTACCATTTGATACGTTCATCAATTCAACTTCTTAATTAGTCCAATGGGTTTGATCGAACCCCAAAATTTACATCCGGGACAAAACCAATGCAGATGCTTGCCCCGAAACCCACAGTGTTGACAGCGGTATCCTGGCGCCGTTTCCGTCAGCTGTCGCATCAGCTCCATCGCCACCTCAAGCTTTGATGAGAGCTGAGAGCGGCTCTCTTCTAGCTGCAGTAGCATCAAGCGGTACAGACCACGCAATGAGGCCGCATTACGCATAGCGTCCGTCAAAAACAACGCAGCGGCTTCGGCACCCTCACGCTCATTTATCAAGTCGGTTAGCGCGATCACCAAACCCGTACTGGGATACTTTTGCATGCTGTCGCGTAAAAACCGTTCATATTGGTCCAGCTGACCTAGTGCTTCGGCACACTGCTTAAACAGTGGGACCACCTCTGGAAGGAACTCTTTATCTTGACCCGCGACATTTAGTAGGAGCTCAATCGCCTTTCGAAAATCGCCCTCGCCCTCGGCTAACTGCGCGCGCATCAGTGTAACGCGCACATTGCTTGGATCCTCGCGAAATGCGGATGCTAAGGCCTGTTGCGCGCCGCTAATATCGCCATTCTTTTTGCGCTTCTCTGCAAGTTCACAATAAAAGTGGGGCAGCAACACATGGACCGATTGTTCACCCGGCCCCTTTACTTCATGCCTCTTACCTTGAAATAAACCGCGCTTAGATAACAGCGAGCCAGCCATAGCAATGGCTTTGTCCCAGTCTCGCTCGGCTTGGTATATCTCTATTAAGTAACGACGTGCCTCTACACCTTTAAGCGACGACTCGGCAATCAAATCGAGCAAGAGCTGTTCCGCGCGATCAAGCAAACCTGCACTAATGTAATCGCGCGCCAATTCGAGGTGGGCCTCATGCTTTTGGATGTCCTGAATCGCGCTGTGTTCGAGAATATTAACGTGCACACGAATAGCACGCTGAACCTCACCGCGTTTTCGCAATAAATTACCCAACAAGAGGTGCGTCTCGAAGGTTTCTGAATTCACGTCGAGAGAGGCAATGAAGGCGTCTGTTGCGCCATCGGGCTTCCCATCAAGCAAATAGTTTAAACCCTCGTAATAAGAGCTAGAACGCCCACGAGATGGTGCTTTGGGTCCCGAAAACCGTCCAAGTATCCATCCGATCACGATGGCAGCAAACACCATCCAAAACACAGCACTCTGGTTCACTCAGCAACTCGCTCTTCGACCTGCTTGGCACCTAGACGTCGGAGACGCCAGCGAATTCGGACCACGAGCGGTAAAGTAATCAACCAGGTAAAAATGGAACCTAAAACAAAAAACAACACGAGCCACCCACCCAGCGGCAGCGCTAGGCGCATTGTGCCAAAGGTGAGTTCAGTCTCTTGCGGATTTAACTCAACGAATACGACAGACAGTGTGGCGCATGCGACAACAATAAAAAGACCCGCTATGCGACCGACTAACTTCACTTAAGATGCGCTCATGACAACGAGAGCCCTTTGTTCACACGGTCTCGAAGTTCTTTTCCCGGTTTAAAATGAGGCACATACTTTCCGCTAAGGTCAACGGTATCACCCGTTTTTGGGTTACGCCCCAACCGCGGCTCCCGGTAATGCAAGGAAAAACTACCAAAGCCTCGAATTTCAATTCGCTCACCCGACGCGAGCGAATCAGACATCTGTTCTATCACCCCTTTTACCGCTAACTCAACGTCTTTTAGGGATAGCTGAGTCTGCTTGGCGGCAATGGCCTCAATTAATTCACTCTTAGTCATGCAACGATTTCTACACTGTGTTTTAAGGGCTCTTACAATATCACAAGCCTCTAATTTAAAACAAAAAAAAGGCCCCTTAAGGGGCCTTTTTTTCTAACTTAACTCACTGATCTTGCATCTGCGCTTTGATCAAGTCGCCAATCGTACCAGGAGAAGAAGTTGCGGCATCTTGCTCTCGCAATGACTTAACCGCTTCTTGCTCTTCTTCGTAATCCTTCGCCTTCACTGACAGACCAATAGCACGATTCTTACGATCCACAGCAATGATCTTGGCTTCTACCGTGTCGCCCTCTTTATAGACGCTGCGTGCGTCTTCAACACGCTCACGGCTGATATCAGCTACTTTCAATACGCCTTCGACATCTTCGGCCAAACGAATAACGATCGCTTTCGCATCAGCTTCAATGACTTCACCGCTTACAATCGCACCTTTGTCATTTTCAGCAACGTAGTTTGAGAAGGGATCATTTTCCAACTGTTTGATACCGAGAGAAATGCGCTCACGCTCAGGGTCAATAGAAAGAATCACGGTCTCGATTTCATCGCCTTTCTTGAAGTTGCGAACCGCTTCTTCACCCGTCTCGTTCCAGCTGATATCCGACAGGTGGACTAAACCGTCGATGTTGCCTTCCAGACCAATGAAAATACCGAAGTCGGTGATCGACTTGATCGCACCAGAGATCTTATCGCCTTTGCTGTACTGAGCCGCAAATGCATCCCAGGGATTCTGCTGGCACTGTTTGATACCAAGAGAGATACGACGACGTTCTTCGTCGATATCCAGAACCATAACTTCAACTTGGTCACCCAATTGAACAATTTTCGAAGGATGAACGTTTTTGTTGGTCCAATCCATCTCGCTCACGTGTACCAAACCTTCAACACCTTCTTCTAGCTCAGCAAAGCAGCCGTAGTCAGTCAGGTTAGTAACGGTTGCCATTACGCGCGCGTTCTCTGGGTAGCGGTTCTTGATCTCAACCCATGGATCTTCACCCAGCTGCTTGAGGCCCAGGCTCACGCGGTTACGATCACGGTCAAACTTGAGAACCTTAACATCAATCTCTTGACCCACTTCAACGATTTCAGAAGGATGCTTGATGCGCTTCCACGCCATATCGGTAATGTGCAACAGACCGTCAACACCACCCAAATCAACGAAGGCGCCGTAGTCAGTAAGATTTTTAACCACACCTTTAACCGCCATACCTTCTTGCAGATTCTCAAGCAAGGTCTCGCGCTCAGCGCTGTTCGCTTCTTCCATAACCGCACGACGTGATACCACGACGTTGTTGCGCTTCTGATCCAGCTTGATAACTTTGAATTCCAATTCTTTGCCTTCAAGATGCAAGGTCTCGCGAATCGGACGTACATCAACCAAAGAGCCGGGCAAGAACGCACGGATTGAGTTGATATCGACAGTGAAGCCACCTTTGACTTTACCGTTAATAATTCCTTTAACCACTTCGTCGCCAGCGTGCGCAGCTTCGAGGTCTTTCCAAGACTCGGCGCGTTTCGCTTTCTCGCGCGACAGCTTAGTTTCACCGAAACCGTCTTCTACAGTTTCAAGCGCAACTTGCACTTCGTCGCCAATTGACAATGTGCATTCTCCGTTCGCATCGACGAACTGAGACATTGGGATAACACCTTCTGATTTAAGGCCAGCGTGTACCGTTACCCACTCGTTATCGATATCAATAACAACACCAGTGACAATTGAGCCAGGCTCCATGTCAACGGTTTTCAAGCTTTCTTCAAATAATTCGGCGAAATTCTCGCTCATGTGATTTTACCTGTGTGTTTGAGTCTTCCGACTCTCGCCGCGCTCCAGCTCACGCGGATTGTTAATAAAAATACGCACGGCCGACGCTGGTGAGGCCTATACGTACCGTTTTTACTGCTGTTTCGCCACCAGCTCACTTAAGACGCAAGCAACGACCTGTTCGATGCTCAATGCAGTGGAATCCACCAAAATTGCATCATCGGCAGGCTTAAGAGGCGAGGCCGAGCGTGCGCTGTCGCGCTCATCGCGGGCTTTGATGTCCTCTAAAAGGCGCGGCAGACTAACACTTTCACCTAATTGAATCAACTGTTTAGCGCGTCTCTCAGCCCGAGCCTCGGCGCTCGCGGTCAAGAATATTTTCACCAAGGCATTAGGAAAAATAGTAGTGCCCATATCTCGACCGTCGGCGACGAGCCCCGGCGCCTGGCAGAATTGTCGCTGTCGATCAAACAGAGCCTCACGAACGGCGGGCAGCGCAGCGACGGCAGAAGCCCCCATGCCCGCTTCTTCACTGCGCACGCGTGTGGTGACATCGCGGCCATCCAGCTCGATGACAACGCTGTCTTCTACTATCCTGAATGCAACCGCCAGTGCCCGGGCACAGCTGGCTACCGCTACTTCATCATTTAAATCGAAGCCGCGATCAATCCCAGCCAAGGCGGTTAAACGATACAGTGCGCCCGAATCCAACAGGTGCCATCCCAGCTGTTGCGCGACCAAACGCGCTACCGTGCCTTTTCCCGCACCACTGGGACCATCGATGGTAATAACCGGAATCATTATTCAGCGTCGAGCGTGGTAATCTGCAAACCCAGCCCCCTCGCAATAGCGTCAAAATTGGGGAAAGAGGTCGCTACTGGATCGCACTCTAGCACTCGAATCTCGCCTTCAGCGCGTAGTGCGGCGATAGCGAAGCTCATAGCAATCCGATGGTCATGATAGGTGTTGATCGTACCCGAGCCCAGGGTTCCGCCATCAATGATAATACCATCTTCGAGCACCTCTGTTTGGACGCCCAGTGTCGCCAAACCCTCTGCCATTGAAGCAATACGATCGCTCTCTTTGACACGCAGTTCCTCGGCTCCTCTCAACACCGTTCTACCCTTCGCACAAGCCGCCGCGACAAACAGCACGGGAAACTCATCGATTGCCAAGGGCACTTGCTCTTCGGGAATCTCAATGCCTTTTAATTCCGCGTACCGAACGCGGATATCAGCTACGGGTTCGCCACCGATTTCTCGCTCATTGAGCAGCTCAATATCAGCGCCCATCAAACGCAGAATATTAATAACACCTACGCGTGTGGGATTGATTCCTACGTGGAACAGGGTCAAATCTGAACCCGGTGCTATCGAGGCCGCCACCATAAAAAAGGCGGCTGAAGAGATATCAGCGGGCACTTCAATGTCGCAGGCACGCAAGACATGCCCCCCCTCAAGCGAAGCGCGGTCACCCTGATGCTCGATGGGATAACCAAACCCTTTCAACATGCGCTCGGTGTGATCTCGAGTGGGAGCCGGCTCTTTCGTTGATGTTTTCCCCTGCGCCCACAAACCGGCGAGTAAAACACACGATTTCACCTGTGCGCTCGCCATAGGGAGCTCGTAGTCAATGCCTTTCAAGGGGTGGCCTGCGTGAATACGCAGCGGCGGCCGGCCCTGTTCTTCTGATTCGATTCGCGCGCCCATTTCCGTCAGCGGGTTAATCACTCGGCCCATCGGACGCTTGCACAAAGAGACGTCACCCGTGAGAGTCGCATCCAGCCCCGCACCGGCAACGATCCCCGATATCAATCGCATACTGGTGCCCGAATTACCCATGTCCAGCGGCGCACTTGGGGTTTTTAAACCATGGAGACCCACGCCGTGTACGACTACTTCCCCATCGTTCGGGCCATCAATTCGTACCCCCATAGCACGGAAAGCCGCAACCGTAGCCAGAGCATCCTCACCCTCCAAAAATCCTTTGATATGGGTAGTGCCTTCCGCGATGGACGCGAACATGATGGAGCGATGTGAAATCGATTTATCGCCCGCAACTCGGGCCTCACCGACGATTGACCCGCCGGGTAACAATTTAAATTCCATAAAGCTAGTCTCGTTCTGGGGGCTTGCCGGTCAGCACAAACCGATCGCGCGCCGCTTTTGCGCTGTTGAAAATATCTGTCATGGCGTTTGCATCGCCCTTAGCGATGGCATCACGCAGCCGATCAAGGCCTGCGCTAAATTCATCTATGGCGGACAGGACTTCCGCTTGATTCGCAATGGCAATATCGCGCCACATAATGGGATCACTTGAAGCGATGCGAGTGAAATCTTTGAACCCACCCGCTGCATACCGAAAGATATCTTCGGATACGCGGCTATGGGCTAGAGTATCCACCAGAGAGTACGCGAGCATATGAGGCAAATGACTGGTTGCGGCTAGCACTTTATCGTGCAGCTCCACCGGCATGAGCACGACCTCAGCACCAGCTTGCTCCCAGAGTTGTTTAACTACTTCGACAGCGTCGCGGTCATTCTCTGGATGAGGCGTTAAGATGACTCGGTGGCATTCGAAAAGGTCCGCTCTGCCAGCATGCACGCCAGATTGCTCCGAGCCCGCTATCGGGTGCCCCAATACAACCTGTGACGGCCATGCGGGCAAGGACAAATTCTGTACGGCACGCCACAGGTTGCCTTTAACAGACGCAACATCCGTCAAAATAGGCGGTTTTTCCATGCCTTCCGACGCTTGAATTAACTCAATCAACTGACGCTCAGCGAGCAAAGTGGGCGTCCCGATAACAATCACATCGCACACGCTCAACAAGTCTTGCGGTGCTGTTACGGCCTCGTCTATAACGCCCAGATCAAGTGCCGCGCGCACCGTGGTCTCTCTGTGACCGAAACCAATCAGCGCGTCAATATCGGGCTTGTCACGCAGAGCTCGCGCGAAGGAGGCACCGATCAGGCCAAGCCCTAGAAAGCCCACCTTCATTAGATGACGGCCCTTGGGTAACTACCCAACACCTTGATCAAAATGGACTGCTCCTCGAGCTCCGTCAAAATAGCATCCACTTTGGCATCGTGTGCATGACCTTCAAATTCGATGAAGAAGACATAGGCCCACTTCTCCGTCTTCGACGGGCGCGTATCTATGCGGGTCAGGCTAATGCCCTCCCGCTGAAATGGGGCTAATAAGCCCAGCAGAGCACCCGGCTTATTGCGCGACGAGACGACAAGCGAGGTTTTATCGCTGCCGCTGGGTGGCACTTCCTCGCGGCCAATAACTAGGAACCGCGTCGTATTATCAGGATTATCTTCAATCCTCTCTGCCAGCTTCTCGAGCCCGTAAAAGTCAGCGGCTACATCGCCTGCGATGGCCGCAACGCCAGGTTCTTTTGCCGCGCGTTTTGCGGCTTCCCCGTTACTCGAAATGGCCTGAAGTTCAACGTGAGGCCAATTGTGATTTAGCCAGTTACGGCACTGAGCCAAGGCTTGCTGGTGCGCGATAATCTTCGAGATGCTGTTAACATCGGTTCCCGCCAGAGCCAGCAAATGATGATGAATCGGGATTTCAACCTCACCCACGATATGGAGAGGTGTGTCAATAAAACTGTCGAGAGTGTGGCTCACCATACCTTCCGTCGAGTTCTCAA
>JAUHWV010000309.1 GCA_030427335.1 Gammaproteobacteria bacterium
GGCTCTCCCCAATTTGATTTGTATTATGGGGCCGACGGCCTCCGGTAAAACGGACCTTGCCATTCAACTGGCGGAGCAAATTGATGCTGAATTGATCAGCGTCGATTCGGCTTTGGTCTACCGCGACTTGGATATCGGCAGTGCCAAACCCGACTATCCTCATGATCTAATCGATATTCGAGATCCAGCCGATGTCTACACGGTTGCCGATTTTGTGCGCGACGCGGATGCCGCTGTGGAGGATATTGTAAGTCGCGGCAAGACCCCGATTCTGGTGGGTGGCACCATGATGTACTTCAAAGCCTTTCTCGAAGGCCTGTCACCGATGCCGGAATCCGATGCACGAGTTCGGGCTGATATTGAAGCTAAAGCGGCTACGGTGGGTTGGCCCGCTCTGCACGCAGAGCTCAAAGAATGCGATCCCAAAGCGGCGGTGGTGATCCACCCTAATCACAGCAGTCGTATTACCCGCGCGCTGGAGGTTTTTCGTTTGAGCGGTGTGCCCTTGTCCGTTTGGCAGGAGCGTTCCAAAGACCGCGTTTCACCACTGCAGCGCTTTAGGGTCAGCCAGTTTGCCTTGACGCCGGTCGACCGCGCTGTGTTGCACGAGCGAATTCGCATTCGATTCGAGCAGATGATGACGCAGGGGTTTTTGGCCGAGGTACGCGATTTGCGCGCTCGTCACGATTTGCACGCAGATTTGCCCGCTATCAGGGCGGTAGGCTACCGGCAGCTGTGGGAATACTTCGAAACAGGTGGTGAGCTCGATGAGGCTGTACAAAAAGGGATTGCGGCAACGCGGCAGCTGGCAAAGCGACAGCTGACTTGGTTGCGGAAATGGCCGGAACTAACGTGGTTGTATACCGACGCCGCGGGGAACTTTTGGGGGTACTCGGAGTCAGAACCGGTAGGCGGTGCAAAAAAAATGATCGATGCGCTCTTGAACTGTATCGAAGCGCCCCAATAACGTACACTAAGCGACAGGTCCACAACCGCGCGAGTGCTGCGCCCGCTGAGTCAGATGTGCCTCGGGTCATCAAAAGTGACAAGTTCGTAATTTGACTTGGCGAGTGCAGAGCTTAACATCCCATATTGGGTGGGAATTATGATATTGAGCCGGCTTGGCTCACCAAGGAGATAGTTATGTCAAAAGGGCATACTTTACAAGACCCTTACTTGAATTTGCTGCGCAAAGAGCGCGTGCCAGTTTCAATTTATTTGGTCAATGGAATTAAACTACAGGGCCAAATCGAGTCTTTTGATCAGTTTGTCGTGTTGCTTAAAAACACGGTAAGCCAGATGGTATACAAACACGCTATTTCGACGGTGGTGCCTGGTCGAATGGTTCGTATGCCCATGGCGAACCCAGACGAAGAAGCCGAAGACTAATCCCTCTTTCTTTGGCGCATTTGGGGCGATCCCCGGGAGTGCTAACCACCTGTGTTCTTTGAACGTCCTGAATCGGGCGAGCGCGCTGTGCTCGTCCATTTGCATCTAGACAGCGAAGTTAACCGCGAAGACCCCCGGGAATTCGAGGAACTAGTCTTGTCGGCTGGCGGCGACCCCGTCGCTTTCGTCTTTGGCTCTCGGGCTTCCCCGCACGCCGGTACCTTTGTTGGTAGCGGTAAGCTGGAGGAGATCCGGCTGATCAAAGAAGAACATGAAGCCGAAATCGTGATGTTCAATCACGCGCTGACGCCCTCGCAAGAGCGAAACCTAGAGCGTGTGCTTCAATGTCGAGTCCTCGATAGAACCGGTCTCATCCTAGACATCTTTGCGCAACGCGCTCGAACGCACGAGGGCAAGCTTCAAGTTGAACTGGCGCAGTTGCAGCATATGAGCACGCGTCTCG
>JAUHWV010000083.1 GCA_030427335.1 Gammaproteobacteria bacterium
AAGTACTGAGCCAGTTCCAACGTGCCGCGCTCGACGCCTCCGCTTTGCAAACTGGGCAGTACCTGTAGGACTTTCAAGTGTCAAAGCCTCTCGATCTAGAGCCTGAGATCAACAGCGTCTCGAGGTAGGATGTATTTTAGGTCGTATACGACCGCAGAGTTGCCGGACCATTCCGCCAGCTTGGTGCGATCTAAAGACTTAAACTCGTCATGAGCGACCGGCAGACCGACATAACCGAGTCCGATAACACCGATCGAACAATCTTCAAGCGCAGGTAAAGCCACGCGAAACCCTCAAAGCCATCCACGACGGGGCATTGTAACACGGTCGTCGCGCACCGCAGCACGCCTCATTTAAGGGCACACAGATCGCACCAATTGGGTGAATTAAAGCTCATTCTGGTGCAACCCTGTACGAGGAAGTTTTTAAGAAAAACAAATAATAGCCATATAAAACAAAGTCTTACCTATTTACATGTTGATTGGCATGGAAAGTGCTTCTTTGTGTGAGTAGTACTAAATCCGAGAAAGCCAATGAACTTAATGCTATTCAAAACCTTGTGGGGCCACCCAGGAACGCCCATCTCTGCTGCGGAACTGGCGATCGACGCCCACTATTCAGGCTTAGAAGCCCCAGCTGTCGGCGCCCAGGGGTATTTAGAAGCGCTCGAATACAGCCTTGACCAGCATGGCCTCGAGTGGATTCAGGAAATTTGCACGGCAGGAAGCTACGTACCCGAGCGCCACGCCACCGTACGTGACCACCTTAAGGACTTAGAAGCCCAAATAGTGCTCGGGCAAAATCTAAACCCGCGGTTCATCAACGTAATGGGGGGCTGCGATGCCTGGCCTATTCAGCAGAGCATCGCGTTTTTCAAAGACGCGATGAATCTCGGCGAAAAATATGGCGTAACGCTCAGCTTCGAGACGCATCGTGGGCGCAGCATGTATTGCCCCTGGAACACTATTCCCATTCTCGAAGCCATTCCGGAAATGAAGATCACCTGCGACTTCAGCCACTGGGTCGTCGTCGCGGAACGCTTAATGGACAGCGAGTGGGATGCCATCACTCTGGCAGCACAACACGCACACCACATTCACAGTCGAGTGGGTTACGACCAAGGCCCCCAGGTACCACACCCTGGTGCGCCGGAATACGCCGCCTGCCTCGCCAGCCATCAGCGCTGTTGGGAGGAAATCTGGCGCTCGCAAGCAGAGCGAGGCTACACGCAAACCTCAATGACGCCTGAGTTTGGGCCCGACGGTTATCTACACCATTTGCCATTCACTAATGCACCCATTGCGGATCTGTGGGATCTGAATCGCTGGATCGGTGAATGTGAGCTTGCCCATTTCAAAAACTGGAGTAAAGGAGGGTTATAGAAAATGTCTGCGCTTGCGCTTCTTAAAGATCCCGCGGGACTTAAGTACAACGTGCTTGCCATTGGCTACATCTGCTCGGCTTACCTGTTTGGATGGTACGGCCTTTTCAGCGATCACCTAAGCCTGAACATCCTCGCGACAATCGCCTTAGCGCACAGCATGATTATTGCTGCTTACCTACTGCACGATTGCGGTCACAACGCCATTTTTAAATCAGCCCAGCATAACGCGTATCTCGGCTATGCGCTCAATTGGATCGCCGGTAGCTGCTACGGCCGCTACGAAGACATTCGATACAAACACATGCGACACCATGTCGACAATTGCGACCCTGTCAGCTTCGACTACCGTACCTTTTTGCGAAAACACCCCCTGCTTGAGCGACTGGTGTTTGCACTCGAATGGGCCTATATCCCGGCCGTTGAGTTTATGATGCACGGCATGTTGATTTTGGCACCCTGGTTTTTACCGTCGAAGTCAAAACAAAAGGCACGGGTAGCACGCGTCGTAGTCATTCGGGGTGCACTCTTGATTGCCGTAGCAGCGGTTTCGCTCAAGGCACTCTTTCTCTACGCTCTCGCCCAAGTGTTGTTACTCACGGTTCTGCGGTTCATGGATTGTTACCAGCACAACTACGAAGTCGTGTTTAACTTAGATGACCCTCAGGCCAAGTTCCCACACCGCGGTGACGCCGAGTTCGAGCAGGCCAATACCTACAGCAATCTTCTTTCGCGTCGCTGGCCATGGATCAATTTGTTGGTACTCAATTTTTGTTACCACAATGCCCACCATGAGAAGCCCGTGCTGGGCTGGTATCGACTTCCTGCCTTACATCATGAAATGGGGAATGCGGTCGCACCGCAAACACTGAGCTTTTGGGACCAGGCTCGGTGTTTCCACCGCTACCGTCTGCAACGCATCTACGCCGAAGACTACGGCAATGATGAGGTAAAAGCTTCGGTTGAAGCGGGCAAGGCAGTCGGTGTCGACGCATTAAGCTTCTTGACGGCCTTCTGATGAACCGCTCTAGGCCCCAAATCGCGAATGCCAAACGTCTAAGAGCGCCGGTTCTAAGGGCACTCTTGCCTAATACAACGCTACTTTGGGGGGCTGCGGGCTGGCTGTGTTTTCTACTTGGTTGGCATTGGGCCGCATCGGCGGGCCTTGCGCCCGAACGATTATTCCCTGGCCCAACCGCGGTTTTTTCGAGCCTCGATGAACTCTTACGAGAGAAAGAGTTTGCGCTGGATATTTGGGCCAGTATCAAGCGAATCGTCTTGAGTTTTGCCATTGCGGTAGGTATCGCACTTCCACTCGGGCTCTTGATGGGTGCCTCTAAGTACTTTGATCGGTTTTTAGCACCGCTGGCAGGCGCATTTCGCTATCTTCCTGCGCCCGCCTTTATACCCCTTTTGCTGATGTGGCTAGGCACTGGTGAGGCACAGAAAATTGCCTTACTGGTCATTGGCGTCGTGTTTTTTTTGATCGTCATGATTGCTGACGTAACCAAGCAAGTACCCAAGGTCTTTATCGAGACGGCAAAAACCTTGGGGGTACCACGACACCGGATCGTATGGAGTGTGATTTTCCGTCACTCGCTCCCGGCCTATGTCGACCTGTTTCGACAAATGCTTGCCGTGAGTTGGACTTATCTGGTCATCGCCGAAATTGTAGCCGCCACCGACGGAATCGGCGCCATGATGATGCGGGCAAAACGGTTTGTGCATGTCGATGACATCATGGCGGGGATACTCGTCATCGGCGTGTTGGGGCTCTTATTCGACACCTTTTTCAAGCTGCTACACAGCCTGTCTTTTCGTTACTTAAACCGAGGTTAATTCACTCAAGGAGTGCACTATGAAGAAAATACGGACTTTATTATCGATCTGGTTAGTTCTGACCAGCTTTGCCGCAACTGCGGCCGAAACGGTTAAGCTGTCTCTGTTTTCGTGGCCGGGCTACGGGTTCTGGTTCATCGCAAAAGAAAAAGGGCTTACTGAAGGGCTCGAACTCGACATCGCCATTATCGAAGACCCGTATCAGAGTTTTGGACTGATGACCGCGGGGCAGCTCGATGCCACTTCGTCGACGGCTGAATACGGGCCGATCGCAGCCGATAAAGAGGTGGGGATTAAACTCGTAACCTACACCAATCCTTCCTACGGCACGGACAAAATCATTTTGGCACCGGGCATTACCTCTGCGGAACAGCTAAAAGGCGAGACGGTCGCTGTGTTAGAAGGTGGACTTACGCAAATCTTCATGGCGGAGTGGCTCACAGATAATGGCGTGGACATATCCGAGGTGTCTTTCACCAATCTCATTATGGATGACGCGGTGGGTGCCATGGTGGGTGGAACCGCTGCCGCCGCAGAGTTCTGGGAGCCCTTTGGCTCACAAGTGCTTGAGGCCATGCCAGGCGCAACCGTCGCCGCGGACTCAACTGAAGATAAGTACATCAAAACCGCGATGCTGGGGGATGCACTGTACATGAGCACCGCTTTTCTAGAGGGCCGCCCAGAGGCCGCAGCGAAATTGACCAAAGCCTACTTCAATGCCGTCGATTTTTGGAAGGCCAACCCAGCGGAAGGCAATCAGATCATCGCCAAAGGGCTCAATTTCAGCGTAGCTGATGTCGAGCAAGTACTCGGAGCAGATGGCGAGATTTTGAAAGGGGGAATCTTTGTCTTCGACCGGCAACAAGCCGCTATCTTCATGGGCTTAGCAGAGGGGACACTGCCCTTGGGTATCGCCTCCGACGGTATGAAGGCGCACTGGGATATCACGACAGACTGGTGGCTAAAGTTCGGTTTTGTGGATCGTGCCTTGCCAATGGATACCGGTGTCGATACCACACCGCTACAAGCCGCTCTTCAGTAATGCAGCACGCACACGCAGAAAACCCGAATTGCGGACTCGAGTTGCGAGGGGTGAACAAACAGTTCGCCCTTCGCGACGGTAGCCTTGTAACGGCGCTATCGAACATTGATCTTCAGCTCGCTCAAACTGAAATAGGCGTATTGCTGGGCCCGTCCGGCTGCGGTAAGTCAACGCTCTTGAGAATCGTGGCCGGTCTCGAGTCGTGCGACTCGGGTACAGCCGAACTTCAAAACGAGGTCATAAAGGGGCCTGGGCCAGAACGCGGCATGGTTTTTCAAAGCTATAGCTCTTTCCCATGGCTGAACGTTCGCGACAACGTCGCCTTTGGTCTCAAACAAAGGGGGGACTCGATGTCACTGCGCGAGGGCGTGGTGGACTACTTCCTGGATGCTGTCAAACTGAGTGCCTTCGCCAACGCATACCCGCATCAATTGAGCGGCGGTATGCAGCAGCGAGTCGCTATCGCTCGAACCTTGGCCAGTAACCCATACCTGTTGCTAATGGACGAGCCCTTCGGTGCGCTGGATCCTGAAACACGCTGGCAAATGCAAAGCCTGCTTCTCGAGATTGTCCAGCGTGAAAATACCACGGTCCTCATGGTATCGCACGACATAGAAGAGGCGTTGTACCTGGCTGACGTTATCTTCTTCATGGGGACACGGCCGGGCAGGATTCTTGAGGTCATACGACCTAATCTGAAAAGAGACAGCACCAACCGAGACGCTATTCTATCCGATCCGCACTACCGTGCACTTGAGCTCGAGATCCGAGATCGAATGCGACAGCAATCACTCGATCTGCTCTAGGAAACCACAAAAATGCGCCACGATCTGACTCTTAGCCTCACTCAGTGAGACAATATCGGAGTTAAACAGCCAAGTTTGTGTTATGCCCATAAGGTAGGCATACATCGACAAGGCCACGACGCGTTCGCTGCCTTCAGATTGGCTCCGTTGGTAGTCATCTTTATCGCCAAACTCTGTGGCCTTGAGCTGTTTTACCGCGTTCACTAACAGAGTAAAGTTGGAAACGAGGGAGTCTGTTAGTGCTCGCTCGCGAGAAATCGTCTCGACCATCTCATCAGTGAACTCGGTCTTATTCAAAAAGATCTCAAATGACTGACGAAAATAGGGATCCTCGATGAGCAGCGTGAGCCAACGGTCGGCGAAAGCTCGCGCGGTCTCTCTCGGGCGCGTCAAATCGAAATCGCTGACAACTAGCTGTTCCAAGGGTTGCTGAGAAAAACTGAGAATTTCCTCAAACAGCTCTTTTTTGTTCGCGAAGTGCCAGTAGATTGGACCTCGGCTGCATCCGGCTTCGTCGGCAATGGCACGGAAGGTGGTTCCGCTGTAACCGCGCTGAGAAAAGAGTCGCAATGCCGCGTCAATGACCGTTTGCCGAGTTTGAGCGGCGGCTTCTTTGGTTCTACGCATGCAGGCTCCTTGGATATTGCCCCAGTCTAACCCGCATGCGAGAACAGGCCAAGAAATCAACCGAATAGACGCAAGTAGCGCTTCATTTCCCATTCAGAAACTGTGTTGTGATAGCTCTCCCACTCGGCCCGTTTGAAGTTTACAAAGGAGTCGAACATCGCCTCGCCAAAGACACTTTTAGCGAGGCCATCGTCTGCGAAGCTCTCGATAGCCTCCGATAGGTTCTTCGGAAGACATTCGATACCCGCCGCTTGAATATCCGCATCGGAGTAATTGTACATATTTTCCCTATGCGGCTCGCCCGGGTCCAACTGCTCTCGGATCCCCTCAAGCCCAGCCGCCAGCATCAATGCAGCGCCCAAGTAAGGATTACACGCGATATCGGGCGCGCGGCATTCAACCCGACCGCCGGCACTCGGTATACGCAGCATGTTCGTTCGGTTGTTGTTGCCGTAACAGCAGAACACCGGCGCCCAAGTTGAGCCAGACATAGAGCCTTGGCGCACTAGGCGTTTATAACTATTAACCGTCGGCGCCACCACAGCACTGATCGCTTTGGCATGGCGCAGAACGCCCGCGATAAAGTGGTAGGCGAGTTTCGAGACCCCGGCTCCGTAGACATCTTTTCCTTGGAATACCTCGAACAAATTCTTGCCGGTCTCGATATCAGCCAAGGACATATTATAATGCGCGCCACTCCCGGTTCGGTTCGCAAAGGGTTTCGGCATAAACGTGGCAAAAGCGCCGTGTTTGCGCGCAATTTCGTTGGCAAGCATTCGGAAGTACACCAAACGATCCGCCATAGATAAGGCATTGGTGTACCCAAAGTCGATCTCCCACTGACCATTCGCGTCCTCGTGGTCAAAGGAATACACGCCCCAATTTAGTTCCGTCATTGCACCAACAAGCTCGTCAATAATCGGCAAATTGTCCATCATTAAAGGCACGTCATAGCAGGGTTTATCCGCGGTATCGCGGTCGGAAAAAGGAACGACCGATCCATCTTCCTTGGCTTTCAACACAAAAAACTCGGTTTCGATGCCCAAGTTAAATTGGAACCCCATGGCCGCGGCGGCTTCAAGCTGCCGCTTTAAAATGTTGCGAGAACAGGCCTCAAAGGGAACGCCATTGAGATATAAGTCGCTCGGAAACCAGACCAATTCGGGGTTCCAATGACACCGCGTTAGCCCCGATATATCCGGCATGGCCGCAACCTCGTCGTCTGAAATATCTTGAGGGACACCATCGAGCGCGGCTCCAGTAAACAACTCTGAGCCTTTAAACATCTGCCCAAAATGATTCACGGGTACAAACTTACCTTTACTCGCACCGTGAACGTCGACATAACTTGCAATGCCGTATTTCACACCTTGATTCAAACAAAAGTCCTGAAGCTCTGATACATCCATGGGGTTCTCCTAAAGTAGGTATATAACTTGCTTCTCCTACATATCCAAGAAACATGCCAAGATGTATGTTTAATTTTACAAGCCGGGCGAAGGAGAATATATCAAATGAAATCAACTGCTTGGGGCCAGAACGACTTCCCACTGAATGACTTTTTGCTCGTATCAGGGGGCTATCTAACTAAAGGGCATCTGCGCTATTACCAAATTGGTGCGCTCAATGCACCAAAAGACAACTTGATCCTATTGCCAACCTATTTTGGCGGCTCCGGTGGCGGCGTCATGCCTTGGGTTGATCACCCTGATTCACCGCTTGACCCGGCGAAATACTGCATCGTCATTCCCTGTATGCTCGGCGCGGGTGAATCCAGTTCCCCCAGCAATACGCCAGAACCACAAGCGGGCCCAAACTTCCCCCGAATTGATTTAGCGGACAACATCCGTGCGCAACGCCAACTGATTTCGAGTGAATTCTACGGCGCCAAACTCCGGCTGGTCGCGGGCTGGTCGATGGGGGGCATGCAAAGCTTATACTGGGCCGCGATGTATCCTCGAGAGGTTCGGTCGGCGATGGCAGTATGCGCCACGGCTCGTTGTTACCCCCACAACCACGTTTTTCTAGATGGCGTTGCATCCTCACTCAAAGCGGATGCTGCTTTCGAAGAAGGTCGCTATCGCGCCCCGCCTGAAACGGGTTTAATCGCCTTTGCACGGGTCTATTTGAGCTGGGCTTACAGCCAACCTTTCTTTCGAGATCAACTTTATCAGTCGCTCGGTTTCGACACACTCACTGATCTCATCCGCTTTTGGGAAGAAGATCACCTTGCGCAGGATGCCAACGACTTACTGTGCGTCATCGATACGTGGCAACAAGCGAATGTATTTGATTGGCTCACTCCCGGTCAGGAACTCAATTCCACCCTTCTTATGCCCAGCAACTCAGATCTTTACTTTACGCATGAAGACGCCAAAGCCGATGCCGAGGCATTGAATGCTCAATACACCCTGCTCGACTCTCCTTTTGGCCACATTGCGGGCGGTCCTGGCCGATTAGCAGATGAAACTAAAGTGATATTCCAAGCAATGACAAAGTTGCTCGGGGGCGATAGCTAGAGGCAGAGCTGGCCATAGATACAATTGGCGTCTGGCTCTATTGTAAGGCTGGCATTTTGCGGTAGCGTACGCGCTTAACTAAAGTGAGGCTGTTGCCATGGACGTACTCAACCACCCTGCAGCGAACGACGATATCATTGCAACCGATAAGGCCACGGTTTGGCATCATCTGACCCCGCATCAACAATGGGATTCGAAAGATCCTATCGTGGTGACCAAGGCACAGGGCATGCGCGTAACCGATACGACAGGTAAATCCTACCTAGATGCAACTTCGGGCGGTGTGTGGTGTGTCAATCTTGGCTTTGGCCGCGAGCGGATCGCCGATGCGGTCCGCAACCAGCTTGTCGACCTGTGCTATTTCGCAGGCAGCTTCGGAACCGAACCCGGTGCGCAATTCGCACAACAGCTCCTAAGCAAAATGCCCGGCCTGAGCCGCGTGTATTATTCTAGCTCAGGCTCAGAGGCGAATGAGAAAGGCTACAAAATGGTTCGGCAGCTGGCGCACATAAAAGGCGACGGCGGCAAGCATAAAATTCTATTCCGAGATCGAGATTACCACGGCACCACCATCGGAGCGCTGAGCTCTACCGGACAAGAACAGCGGGTCGCGCATTATGGACCGTTTGCGCCAGGATTCGCTCAATTTGCCAACTGTCTTTGCTACCGCTGCCCCTTCGGTAAGACTTTCGGCTCTTGCGAGATGGAATGCGCACACGATCTTGAAACAGCCATCCTGCGAGAAGGCCCAGATACGGTTGGTTCGGTTGTTCTAGAACCAATCACCGCGGGGGGTGGTGTGATCCCACCACCCCCGGGGTATTTCGATATCATTCAAGAGATCTGTAAACGCTACGATGTGCTCTTACATATCGATGAAGTCGTCTGCGGCTTGGGCCGCACGGGCTCTTGGTTTGGCTACCAGCACTTCGATGTCAAACCCGATATCGTGACCATGGCCAAAGGGGTCGCGAGTGGCTATGCCGCCATCTCGTGCACAGTTACAACCGAAGCACTATTCAATGAATTTAAGCGCCCTGATGGTCACACGATGGATTACTTCCGTGATATCAGCACCTTTGGTGGCTGCACCGCAGGCCCAGCGGCAGGTATCGAAACCATTGCGATACTAGAGGAAGAAAACCTACTGGAGAACACGCGCGTGATGGGCGATTACCTGCTTGATCAACTTCGCGCTCTACAGGACAAACACCCCGTCATTGGGGACGTGCGGGGTAAGGGTCTGTTTGTGGGTGCCGAGCTCGTCGCCGAT
>JAUHWV010000084.1 GCA_030427335.1 Gammaproteobacteria bacterium
TATCTGAAGCTCCCTAAACAAGCGGTCGTAATCGGCATCCGACGCAATCGGGTCGTCAAGTTCGTAGTAAGCAGTGGAGTACGCGTTTAACTGCTCGACCAGCTCATTAATACGCTGCAGTTTCTCCATGCTAACGCTGCGCATTGAGCAATTGCCTACGAGCAAAATCCCGCAACAACAGCTTGTCTTGCTCAATGGCCTGTTTTGTCAGCACACTGTGAGACTGATCGAGTAGCTGACCACCCAAATGACGTACGAGTGCTCTGGCTGTTTCTAACATGGCTTCGTAGGCCGTGAGCAGGTCTTTTGGACCGGGAACGCGCATGAAAAACACAATGCCCTGCGTTTGGATACCCGCCATGTTATCAATATCAAACACGCCGGGTTTTAGCATGTTAGCCACACTGAACTGAATCGCTCCTTTGCCACCGCTTTGTTCATGCCGGTGAAAAAATCCCAGATCACCGAAGCGCAGATCGCAGGCGAGCAGAAGGGGTAGCAAGGCCTCACCACGGTAACTTGAACCCTCGGCCGCCTTTACGTGTATTAACAATACGTGCTCAGGTGGAGACTCGACCAACACGTCGTCCGATGCAAGCTCCGGTTCATCATCAGGTTCAAGAGTATCGAGCCAGTCCACTGTCTGCCCCTGTGCTAGCGAAGCCTTCCCGGGTTTTTTAGAGTCGGTATCAGCATCTGACATTGCTTCTGAAGGCATCGTTTGGCTCGCCGAATCATCCAGATCATCAGCGTCGCTCTGGACCTCGGACTCTCCCACGTCCTCGATCAACTGGTCCCCAGGCTGGAGTTCACCTGATTCCTCACTCTCCTCAGGCGAGACAGAGAAGGGAGACTCTAACTCCGCTTCCGTTGCGACATCACCGAGTACATCCGGTGCGGCGATATCCGCCTCAGTGCCGTCACGATTTACCACTCGCGCGCCACCATTTGGGAGTTCCTTCAACCAACCGAAGTCAGCATGCGGTTCCTGTCTTTCTGAACTCGCAGGTCGCATAAGGCGTTCCTCTTCCCGACGTCGAATCACGGTACGGCGCAGCGCATCCAATCCGATAATCAGAATCAAGGCCGCACCGGCCACAAACATCCATTCGCGCAAACTTAGTTCCATTTAAGTGCTTCCGTGTTCTGCATCTAACTTGCTGCAAGCTCTGCGGCTTCTTCTACATCGACCGACACCAAACGCGAGACACCCGGCTCATGCATAGTGACGCCAAGCAACTGGTCTGCCACTTCCATAGAAATTTTGTTGTGGGTAATGTAAATAAACTGAACTTTCTCGGACATTTCTTTTACCATTCTTGCGTAACGGCCAACGTTCGCGTCATCCAGAGGAGCATCCACCTCATCGAGCATACAAAAAGGGGCCGGGTTTAGCTGGAATATCGAAAACACAAGCGCAATAGCGGTTAATGCCTTTTCTCCACCAGACAGCAGATGAATCGTACTGTTTTTCTTACCGGGTGGACGCGCCATAATGGCTATACCCGTATCCAACAGGTCGTCTCCAGTCATTTCCAAGTGCGCTGATCCACCACCGAATACGCGGGGAAACAACTCCTGCAATCCTGCGTTAACCTCTTCGAAAGTATCTCTGAATCGACTGCGGGTTTCCTTGTCAATCTTACGAATCGCGGCCTCTAAGGTTTCGAGTGCGCTCGTTAAATCGTCGTGTTGCGAATCCAGGTATTGCTTACGCTCCGATTGCGAGCGAAATTCGTCAATTGCCGCCAGGTTAATCGCGCCCAAACGCGCAATTTTCCTGTTCAGTTCGTCAAGTTCAGATTGCAAGTCATTCACAGAGATATCGTCTGTGACCGTTTCCAGTGCTGCATCAACCGTCCAATCGTCTTCTTTTAAACGCTCAACCAGAGTCTGTTGCTGCACCATCATGGTTTGCTTTTGAAGACGCTGTTGTTCCAATTGCTGGTTGAAAGCGTCTCGTCGCTGCTCAATGGCTAGCCGCTTTTGATCGGCCGTTCGCATTTCCGTCTCAATCTCAGACAGGGCGTCCCTCGCCTGCGACAAACGCTCTTCTACGGTGAGCCGATTACCCAGCTGTTCATCTAATTGCGCTCTCAAGGTATCGAGTGCGCTGTCATCGCTGGTTGCGAGCTCTTCTATGATCTGTTCTCGCTGAGTCTGCAACTCTTGATGCTGTTGTTGCAGTCGCTCAATGGCTTGCTCGGTTGCTGTTATTTGCGCAAGACACTGCTGTTCCCGAAGGTTTAACTGGTAGCTTTGATCTCGTGCATCACGGGCCGTCTGCCTCAGACTGTCCAGCTTCTCGCGATAACTCTCGCGTAGGGCGATGAGCCGTTCACGCTCATTGGCGTCGACCTCCATTGATTCGATTGCATCGGCCAGGTCGCGTCTTGCCTGCCCGATCGCCGCTTCTTCCTGCTCATACTCAGATCGGGAATCCGCGAGCTCAGCTTCAATTTGCGTTCTGCGCTCACGTTCTGTAGCAAAGCGCGCCAGTACTGCCGACATCTCCGCATTTACCGCGCTCTGCTCTGACATCACGTCTTGAACACGAACACGCGCGGCTTCAGACGCACTCTCCTGATCCGAGATCGCGCTTTCAAAGCCGCTACAGCGCTCTTCCAGTAGAGTGACGGTCGTCTCAAGCGTGAGCTGCTCAGCTCGGAGTGAGTCAATTTGCTCCTGCCTATACAGCGCACTGTCACCTTTTTCCATGGGCTGAGAGAGGCGTATCCAGTCCGGGCCGAACCACACGCCCTCGCGGGTGATAAGTGATTCGCCCGCAGCCAGGCTACTCCGCGCCTTTCGTGCTTCCTCAATCGTATCAACAATGCGGATGGTATTGAAATAGCTTGGAACCCATTCACCTTGCACCGCGGAGGCAAGGGTACCCTCTCTTTTATCGCGACAGGTTTGCCCCTGTAAATAAAAACGCGCGGCATTAAACGCATCCAGGGACTCTACAGCTAAGTCGGCCGACCTGGCCACCAAACCGTGCAGATCATCGCCAAGCACACGCTCAGCGGCAATTCGCCATGCGGGCTCTACGGATAAGGTTTCAATCAATGGGTTTAGATCGGAGAGACCGGCCTGTTCGATCCACTGCACAAGTGTTTCACCCGTATTCGATTGATCTCGCTCCTGCAGAGACTCTAGAGCAGCTAGACGTCCACCAACCTGCTGCAATCGCGTTTGAGTCTCGCTGAGCTCGCGACGCGCCTCGGCGAGTTGCTCCCGCAGGGCATCCCTGTGCTCACCAGTACTGCGACGCTGAGCCTCCAGCTCCAAACGCTGAGTTTCCAGAATTTCAAGGCGCTCTGCAAAGCCCTCGCTGGCCTCGGCTTGACCCACTTCGCTCAAGGAGGCCAGTTCAGAGTTAAGCTGCTCGGTTCGCCGCGCTAGACGACTCAGCACTTGTTCCAGGTGCTTAATCCGCGACTGCTGTACCTCGCTCTGCTGCCGAGCGACCGCGGCGTTTTGATTAAAGCTATCCCATTGTAGCTGCCAGTCCTGCATCGCGGATTCCGCGTCGATTAGGCTATCACTGGCCTGCAGAGCCCGAGCCTCAACTTCTTCCTTTTCCGGCAATAGGATTTCTAGGGACTCACGCGCATCTTCGAGGGCAAGTTCATCACCACGTAACGACTCACTCGCCAATCCCAAACTTGCTTCGGTTTGAGCGAGTCTCTGCTGCAACTGGCCTTGACGCTGCTGCTGAAACTGGATCGCCTGCTCAAAACGCGTTACTTCAGCCCCAATCGAATAGTATTCAGCCTGTATCCGATTACACAGCTCGGTAGAATCACTGTAGGCCAGCCGCGTTTGCTCCAATTGTGCTTCGAGTGCGCGGTACTCCGCAATCACGCCTTCTCTCTGAGTTTCAAGCTCGTTGATGGAATACGCGAGCGACTCAACCTGAATTGACAAATCACGCCACTGCATGGCGGAGACCTGCGCCTTTGCTTCGCGCTCCCTCGTGCGAAACTCTTTATACTTTTCTGCAGCTTGAGCCTGGCGCTCTAAATGGTATATCTGCCTTGCGAGCTCATCTCGAATGTCCTGTAAACGCTCAAGATTCTCTAGCGTGCGTCGCATGCGATTTTCAGTCTCGCGGCGACGCTCTTTATACTTTGAGATACCGGCAGCCTCTTCAATAAAAACCCGCAGCTCCTCGGGCTTAGATTCAATTAAACGAGAGATCATACCTTGCTCGATAATCGCGTAGCTTCTCGGGCCCAAGCCTGTCCCTAAGAAAATATCGGTGATATCTCTTCTACGACATTTTGTACCATTCAAGAAGTAGTCCGATTGCCCGGCACGGGTTACCAGCCGGCGGATCGCAATCTCGGAAAAACGGGCATATTCACCGCCCAGCGTACCGTCGCTGTTATCAAAGACCAATTCGATTGACGCCTGGCCAACGGGTTGCCGACCTCCTGAGCCATTAAAAATGACATCTGTCATCGATTCGCCGCGCAGGTTCTTAGCTGAACTCTCGCCCATAACCCAGCGGACTGCATCGATGATATTGGATTTGCCGCATCCGTTCGGACCCACAACGGCGCTCATATTATGGGGGAACTGCACCGTCGTCGGGTCAACGAAGGACTTAAATCCAGCGAGCTTGATTGACTTTAATCGCATTCTTTTTTTACGGAGAGGGTCGCCACACCCTCACGTCTGCCCTTGTGTTGTCGAAGCCGAAAGTGTACCTGCTTTAAGGGTTCGCGACCATGGCTTAGGGCATCGTGATTAACCGTTTGGTGCTAATATCACCGACACCACCTCATCCGAGGAAACGGGCACCGCGAGCAAGTTTTCCGACTTGAAAGGCGCGTCAGCACTAGACGCACTTCCGGTCAAGGATAAGTGCGCACTGACAGATACCTCGGATCGGGCTGACAGTTTTTGACCGGCCATCGAATCCGAATCTGTTAAGGTCACGCGCGCGGGTAGCTCTGACACCTGCAACCGTTTCACCGCAATGGGCATGCCGCGTGTAACACCCGCATCTCGCACAACCAGAAAGACAATCCCGGTGGAGCTCGAGGGTGCCTCAGAAAAAGCGAGATCGAGTGTGAGAGAAGCGGATTGGGCAGAGGCCCCCACCCAGTCGGTCGCGTTAGGCTCAATTCCCAGAGCGGAACCTGCGCGCGCCAACAAATCATCTAACACTTCGGCTTCGGTAGTTCCGTCCTGGCTCATCGCACGCAAGACGCGCCAATGCTTAATGGCATCGTCATATGCTTCGTTTTCGTATGCCGCCATTCCGAGCAGCCCGAGCGCAGTTTGTTGTCGCGGATTCAGGCTTATCGCCTGATCCGCCCAAAGCTTGGCTTGATCGTCTAAGGTTCTGTTGTTCGCCAAATAGCGAGCTTGCGCAGCGTAAGCGAGAAGCTGAGGTGCCTCTGGCGCCAGAGACACCATGTGCGAGTATATCTGACTGGCTAGCGGGTACTGGCCTTGCCCCATATAGTAACCGCCCAGCAGGCCAAGGTAATCCATATTGTCTGGCCGACTTCGCAAGCGGTCCTCAATCTGGGTAACTAATTCGCGCACATCCGACTCAGGTGCGTTTTCATCAATCGCTAACAGCGATTCCGCGATCGACAAATCCGCCTGCGCTCCGACTTTGGAGTACACCAAATAGCCCAATGCGCAGCCCACTACGATACCGAGCACGACCACCCGAACCGGCATGCGATGCTCTGCAACTTCCACCTCAGGCAACTCATCAATACCTTCTTCTATGAGTCGAAGAGCGGCCTCGTCGGTCAGACTCGGATCCTCAGCCTGCAGTTCCTGACGACGCAGCGCTAGCCATTCGAGATTGGCTTCTTTGCTTGTGAGAGAACGGCGTTGGCGGCCGCCGTAGTACCAAAAGGAGACACCTAAAACCACAGCGCCAAGCGCGAGAGGTAGCAGCAAATCAATCACGGGTGATCCTTCAATAACTTTTCAATTTGATCTTTTTTACTGTCGAGACTGACTCTCGCCTTACGAGAGCGCAAGACCACGCCTAACCACAAAGTCAAGCCCCCCAGCAGCAGGATCCAAGGGGCCCACCACAACCACAAGGTAACGCCGCTTCGGGCTGGCTTATAGCGAACAAACTCGCCGTAACGCAGCACCATGCCCGCAACAATATCTTCGTCACTCATGCCCGCTTCGAGCTCTTGATATAAACGGCGCCTTAGATCCTCTGATATTGGCGCATTTGAATCTGCAATATTCTGATTCTGACATTTTGGGCAACGAAGTTCCTGTACCAAGGTCTGATAGCGCGCTTCGAGCTCCGGACTGGAAAATTCGTAGGTTTCAATCACCGCGTTCGCGGTCCAAGAAGACAAGGCAAAACAAATAATCAGCAGGTATTTCATGGTACTAAAGCCCTATACGCTTCCCCCAATGGGCCATTCCAAGTTCGCTCGTTAACCTCTCCCACATGGCGGTAGCGCACGATGCCCTTAGCATCGATTACGTAGGTCTCTGGTGCACCGTAGACCCCCAAATCGAGGCCAATCATACCCTCTGGGTCTTTTATGACAAGTTCGTATGGGTCGCCAAGTCGCGCGAGCCACGCGAGAGCTTTACTGTCGTCATCCTTATAGTTAAGACCCACGATCTTGACACCCTGCTCCGCAAGGCGCATCAAATAAGGATGTTCGGCAACACAGGTGGGGCACCATGTTCCCCAAACGTTCAATAGACGAGGCTCCCCCTCGAATAAAGACTCGTCAACCATAGCCTTACCGCTGAGAGTCGTCGCGGTGAACGTCGGCATTGCTTTTCCGATGAGAGCGGACGGCAACTCTTTCGGATCGAGCGACAGACCTCTAAATAGAAACCACGCCAGACTCGAGAACAAAACCAGCGGTACGAATAAAAAGAGTCTACGCACGAGCCAATACCCCTTGCGGTGCAGACACTTTAACTTTTCGGTATCGCCGATCAAAAACCGTAACGAAAGCTCCGAAGCCAATCAAAGTAGCCCCGATCCACATCCAGCGCACCATCGGTTTATAGTGTAAACGGATAGCCCAGGCGCCATCTGTACCGATACTTTCTCCCATTGCGACATAGAGATCTCGCCAAAGCCCTGCGTCTATCGCCGCCTCCGTCATCACCTGCCCTGACGCTTTGTACTGACGCTTTTGTGGACGCAGCTCGGCTACTCGCGTGTCTCTCCGGTAAACGGTTACAACGCCTTCATCAGCTAGATAATTAGGGCCCTGAACACCACTCGAACCGTGAAACTCGAAACGGTAGCCCGCAAGTTCCGCTGTGTCTCCAGGTGCCATTCTTAGGTCGCGCTCGACGTTCCACTGGGTCACAACCACCACACTAATCACACACATTGCGAAACCCAGATGAGCGACAACCATCCCCCAATAGCTCGGGGTTTGTCGTTTCACAACATGCCAAATAGTGGAGCGCCCCTCGGCTTTCAAACGCAGATCGGCAACTAAGCCTGCAACAATCCAGAAAGCAAGAAGCAATGACAGCGCGACCCAAATATTAAACTCTCCACCAAGCCATGGGAGAATACCAGCGGCTAAAGCGCAAACGATCACGCCCTGGATAAGTATTTTGTGCCATCGTTTAGGATCATCAGACTTCCATCGCGTGAATGGTCCAATCCCCATGACGGGAACCAGAACAGCCATCAGAGGAACGAATACGGCGTTGAAGTAAGGTGGACCAACCGAATACTTTCCCTGCCCCAGTGCGTCCATGAGCAAGGGGAAGAGCGTACCGAATAAAACCGTGACCGTGGCCACGAGGAATACTACGTTATTGAAAAGCAAGAGGGTCTCTCTCGAAAGCCAGCCATAACGGATATCGCTATCTACGGCCGGCGCGCGGAGCGCGAAAAGAACTAAGGATCCTCCCACTACAACGAGCAAAAAAGCCAATATAAACATCCCTCTATCGGGATCACTCGCGAAGGCGTGCACGGAAGTCAGCACGCCCGACCGCACCAAAAACGTCCCCAAGAGTGATAGCGAAAAGGTCGCGATGGCTAAGAGGACAGTCCAACTTTTGAAGACCCCTCGCTTTTCTGTGACCGCAAGCGAATGGACCAATGCGGTCCCTGCCAGCCAGGGCATGAAAGAGGCGTTCTCAACTGGATCCCAGAACCACCAGCCTCCCCAACCGAGCTCGTAATAGGCCCACCAAGAACCCAGCATGATCCCCAGCGTCAAGAATCCCCATGCGACATTGGTCCACGGTCTTGACCATCGTGCCCAAGCCGCATCTAGGCGCCCGCCCATGAGAGCCGCGATAGCAAAAGCAAACGCGACCGAGAAACCGACGTAACCCATATAGAGCAGCGGAGGATGGATAATCAAGCCAGGATCTTGTAACAAGGGGTTCAAATCTTGTCCATCCAAAGGTGCGTTGGGCAAGTGCCGCGCGAAGGGATTGGAGGTGAAGATCGAAAAAGAGATGAAGCCGATCCCAACCAAACCCATCACGGCCAGCACCCGAGCCATGAGCTTCACGGGCAGATCAGCACTGAATACCGCTACGGCTAGGGTCCATCCCGCTAGAACCAAAATCCACAGCAACATAGACCCCTCATGGTTACCCCAGACTGCAGAAAACTTATAGAAGCTGGGCAGCATGGAATTGCTGTTCGAGGCCACTACCACGAGTGAGAAGTCATCGTTTAAAAACGACACACACAAGAGCGCAAAACTGAGTGCACAAAAAACGAACAGACTGAGGGCAAGCGGTCTGGCGCTATGCATGGCGGCAATATTACCTCGCCACGCACCCCACAAGGGAATAAAGGTAAGCGCCACGGCGCTGACTAAGCCCATAATCAGGGCGAGCAAACCGTATTCAGCAATCATAATTTCTTACCTGCGGACTCGAGCGCTTCAGCCACTTCGGGAGGCATATAATTTTCATCGTGTTTTGCCAACACTTCGTGTGCTACAAAGACACCTTGCTCATTGAGTTGACCTGCGGCAACCACGCCCTGCCCCTCATCAAATAGATCCGGTAAAATCCCGGAGTAAACGACGGGCACGGTGCCGGCGTAATCCGTCACAGCAAATCGCACCTCAAGCGACGAGTCCGATCTCTCGACACTGCCATCCACGACCATTCCACCCACCCGTATTTGACGATCCACTGGGGCCTTTCCTGCTACGACATCGGCAGGCGGATAGAACAAGTTAATGTTTCCCGACAGTCCATTCACCACCAGACCGATGCCGATACTAGAAAATACCACCACGGCAAGAACGACGAAGAGGCGCTTTCTCCGCTTAGGATGCATCGCCATTGTTGACCTCCCTTTGATGTAGCGCTTCGTGGCGCGCCTTGATGCGGCGTTTGTGACGAGACAACTGTCGAATGGGAATCAGCATAAGCAGAAACCAAACGAAATACGTGATGGCATAGCTAAACCAAACAAAAGGCCCATGCCCCGCCA
>JAUHWV010000085.1 GCA_030427335.1 Gammaproteobacteria bacterium
TGCGCCGCGTTTGAGTTTGTCAGCCTTCGTTAGCAATATGTGGCAGGGCATATCCGCTGACAGCGCCCACTCCAGCAACTGCTCATCGAACGGCTGCAGCGGGTGGCGGCAGTCCATTAGCAGTATAAGCCCCTGAAGCGACTGGCGCTCCTGCAGGTAGGTTTCGACCTGCTGAGTCCATTCACGTTTCATTGCCAGAGGTACTTTGGCAAAGCCGTATCCGGGCAGATCGACGAGCCGTTGTTGATCGCTGAGCGAGAAAAAATTTAGAAGCTGTGTGCGGCCGGGCGTCTTGGAGGTGCGCGCTAACTTCTTATTTTTAGTTAAGCTATTAATTGCACTCGATTTTCCCGCATTCGACCGGCCTGCAAAGGCTACCTCCCAACCTAAGTCCGCAGGACACTGGTGAAACTTCGCCGCGCTTGCGAGAAACTCGGCGCGGTCGTAGCGCGGCTTTTCCGGTGCGACTAAGTCAATATTTGTTGTCATATGCCACAGCTTTGACTGGGGGGCGCGGGGCGGGCATAAGAATTCACGCAAACTTTGGTTACTTAAAGTCCACAACTTTAGAGGTCGCGTTATGAAAAAGCTCTTACTAGCACTCTCTTTTATGGCCGCCGGTTTTGCTCAGGCCGATGTCGATGCGGCTACCAAAGCCATTTACGATCGCAGCTGCACCTTCTGTCACACCAATGGCGGCATGCCCAATATCCCAAAATCAGGCGATGCGGCTGCGTGGGAGCCTCGTATGGCTCAAGGCCTTGACGCTATGGTTGCGTCTGTGAAAGCAGGTAAAGGAGCGATGCCACCCAAAGGTATGTGCATGGATTGCACTGACGAGCAGTTTGCCGCATTGATTACTTATATGGCGACTGGAAAGTAATACAGTAGTAACGAGACGATTATGAAAAAACTTTGGTTAACAGTACTTCTAGCGTTTGGTGCGAGCGCGAATGCAGCCACCGTTATGCCGGAAGGCAATGCAGCTAATGGCAAGGCTCAGACAATGATGTGTTCAGCTTGCCACGGTGCTGATGGTAACAGTGCTGCCCCAACTTTCCCCAAGCTCGCAGGGCAGGGGGCAAAGTACCTCTACAAGCAGCTGGTAGACAATCGAGATGGTGCTCGTGTCATCCCAAGTATGATGGGCTTATTGGCAAACAAGTCTGACCAGGAGCTAGCCGATATTGCGGCTTATTATTCAGAGCAAGCCATGAGTGGTTCACAAGCTGATCCCGAGTTGGTTGAATTGGGTGCTCGCGTTTACCGAGCAGGCGTTGCAGATAAAGGTGTGGCAGCGTGTACTGCGTGTCACGGGCCTACTGGTTCTGGCAATGCTCCCGCGGGCTTCCCTAGATTGGCAGGGCAGCATGCAGAGTACATTGCATCTACATTGAAAGCCTACCGTACGGGGTACGATGATCCAGCCGGTCGTACTAACGATGGCGACACCAAAATCATGCGCGCAACCGCTCGCGGTTTGTCGGACGCGCAAATCGAAGCCGTCGCTAGTTACATCGCTGGCTTAAAGTAGCACTGCATATATCTACGAAGGCGGCCTAGGCCGCCTTTTTTGTGGGCCAAAACGATAGATCGATAGTGGGCGCCCGCATACATTGTTGCTAACATTTAGGGAACCTGCCTACGAATTTGCAGTCCAACAAAGAGACCTATGGAGAGCCGTATGAAATCCTTCATTAAAACGATCAGCGCCGTATTTATCGCGTTATGCGCTTCTATTACTGTGGCAGAAGAGTATGTTGCTGGGGAACACTACGATCTCATCAATCCCCCATTTCGCACAGCGAATCCCGACAAAATCGAGGTTCGCGAGTTCTTTTGGTACGGTTGCGGTCACTGCTTCACATTTGAACCCCTGCTAGCCGCTTGGAAAAAGACCTTGGCGGATGACGTGGATTTTCAACCGTCACCCGCGATTTGGAACGCACCTATGAAAACGCACGCCAAAGTGTTTTATGCGGTCGAGGCTCTCGGTCTTGGTGACTCCATGCATCGGGCGATCTTTCAGGCTATGCACGTCGATCGTAATCCCCTGACTACCGATGCTTCCATATTGAAGCTGTTTCAATCCCAAGGCGTCTCGGAGGCTGATTTTAATCGAGCTTACAAGTCGTTTGGTGTTGGTGCCCAAGTCGGCAAGGCCGAATCCATTATGAGGGAAGCGAAAATTAGCGGCACCCCAGAGTTGGTTGTTGCGGGTAAATATCGCATCTCGACTCGAAAGGCAGGTAGTCAGGCAAATATGTTGAAAATTGCAGACGCCTTAGTTGAGAAAGAGCGTGTTATGAAGGCGCAAGCTGATAAAACAGCACAAGTAAGCAGCGATGTCTCTAAGGCTCAGGTAGCCGCCCTTAACTGATTTCGTCTAGATTCAAAAAAGCCGGCTACCACCCAACGCGGAGCCGGCTTTTTTGTGGCAGTATAAAAGGCGGATATTTCCCCTACATGCCGTTTGGATAGGGTGCCAAATCGCCCGCACCACTGTCTCTGACCAAACGCAGAGCTTTTGCATATTCAATTAACTGATTGAGTGCGTATTTACCGCGATCGACGAAATAATCGTGCTCTTCCCCATTGTTGCTTTCCGCATCTTCATTGAAAACGCCTAATACGTTTCGAACAACCAATTGCTCAGGTATATAGCAGATCCGCGAGTTCTTATAGCTGCTCATGCGTAGTTCGCAAATGGCATTAGCTCCGCCTGTCAGTACAGAGAGCGATACCAGCAGCCCAGGTTTGTGCGCGAGCTCACCGCCGTTACCCATCACTAGGAAAAAGTTTTTTACTGCGGCGGGTGCCATGCCGTGCCATTCAGGCGCGATAACCACAAATCCGTCGGTATCGGTACATTGTGCTTTTAGTTCATCGAGCGGCGCCCAGTGTTCCCCGCCGCTGAATAGAGCTTCATCCCACATGGGTAGAGGTGCTTTTCCCAAGTCATAAATCCACGTTTCAACGTCGGCGTGTGTTTCGGCGAGTAATTTGTTTAGGTAGTTTGCGATCTTAGCGCTTTGAGAGTCGGTGCGATGGCTTCCTGAGATAATTCCGATTTTCATTGTGTATGCGTCCTTGGTAATCGTATTTAAGTTAGAGGGGCACTATAGACGTATCCTCAGGAGCTTGTCACTCGCATCTCAAGTTACGGACATTGTTTATTATTTGAACAGCTGTCTGATTTGATGTGCACCAGCTCTATTCTCTGTCTAACCTTATTTTCCCTCTGGCGCTTATTCACCGAATTCCCTATACTGCACGCCTCCGCCCGTAGCTCAGCTGGATAGAGCACCAGGCTTCGAACCTGGGTGTCGGGAGTTCGAATCTCTCCGGGCGGGCCATATACGACAAAACCCCCTTTATGGGGGTTTTGTCGTATATGGGCTGTGGGTAAAGAGTTCGAACGGTGGAGTTCGACAAATCGGCATGGATAGCCGATTTGGGCGTCGGCTTTGCCGACGGGGCGCAGCCCTGAGCGCCAAGGATGGCGCGAATCCATCTCTCCGGGCATTAACCCCCTTTATGGGGGTTTTGTCGTGTATGGGCTGTTGATAAAGAGCTCGACAAATTCGCATGCTCCGTCAGCAGATCTCGACTCTGGATATAGCTATCCTTGTCCGCAAAGCCGAATCGCATAGTTTTGCGCTCGTTTTTGAATTTGAAGCCGCCTCTCCTCGGGCGAGGTAGGATAGGCATTTGTGCCCAGTTCACTTAGCAAATTCTCGAGCGGAACCATTCGAACTTCAAGAACCGCGGCGTTGACGTCCACGGCCTTTGGGTTGGCACCTTGCCAACGAATCGCAAATAGACCGCGATCCAGACCGCCTGTGTCGAGCCAATTGTGCACGCCAGGGTCCGTTGCGCTAATCACGTACGTAATGGAGCCGTCTGCATTATGTTTTGTTTGGGTATGGTTAAGGCTCCCCGTAGCCCTAACGTACTCCGAAGCCACCCCCCACGGATCTGTTAACTGAAATCCGAGGTAGGCAGCGTCGAAACGGTTAAGTGTAACCACTAGGCCGTGTTCTTGCGGGATCTCGAAGTGACCACTCGTACTAAAGCCCCAACCCGTTCCGCGCTCGCGCGGGGCATTCACGGTGTTAACGGGGCGGCTGTAGATAAATTGTTCATTGTACTCGTACCAAAAAGGGACGCTTTTCGCTATGTATTCAGCGGCATCGACAGCCTGTTTATGATCTGTGTCTAGAGTCGTTTCCGTAGAATCCGAAATCCTTTCAATAGAGAGTTCGGTGGCGTATTGGTTGCTCCAGTCTGCAATCGTGTCTCGTACGATCAATAACGCGATCGGGCTATGCGGCTTGATGTCGAGATTAGAGCCGGTAATGTGACCTTTATCAATCGTGACTTCAAATTCCCCGTTCTCTGTTAAGGTCGGGTTGGCGAATGCAGCCGACAGAGGAGAGCCTTCAACATTCATTGACTTCATACCGGGCAGAGAGGAGTAAAATGTGAATGTTTGTTGCGCTGGTTCGTAGCCCTTGTGCCAGCGCCCTCTGAGTAAATACGTTGACTGGCTATCCAGAGGTATGTGGCGATATACATTGTCTGGATTTTCAATTCCATAACCACTATTTGAAACATAGCTGTGATTCCATTCGTGGGCTGCGTTTGCCGCCCACAGCGCACGTGGTTTAGCACTATCAAAATTGACTGCGTGATTCAGCATGGCAGCGATATGCGCATCTAAAGCTGCGTCCAGGGTTTCTGCGCCGGCCTTTGTATTGGCGAGTGGGCCCTTTTCATAGATTTCACGAACAGACTTTCGTGTTGCTTGAATTATAGGATGATCCATCAACTTCATGCGTTGTTGTTCTAATTGCATCTGCTCATGGGTGCATAGGCCACCTGGCGGCACCTCTTCTGCTGACAACGATTGGCCTGTTAAAGAGCATGCAACTAATAGGCATGCGTTCAAAGCGGCTAGTCCCGCTGGGTGTCTGTTGATTGGCATAATGTGTCCTGACTTCTAGATGAAATCAGAATAGAGCAAGTGTTTCACTTAGGCAATTTGAGTGGAATATAGGCAAATGGGATATAGAAAAAAGCCGAGCACATGGCTCGGCTTCTCTTGCAGAGGCTAGAAAATGACCTTTACAGAGTGAACTTAATACGACCGTAAACGATCTGACCGCGAGGATCGTGGTGCTTCGGATCGTAGCTAAAGTTCGCCGCATCGTATACCGCAGGTGCGTCTTCGTCGGTCAGGTTTTTCGCACCGAGTGTAAAGATCGCGTCTGAACCACCCACGTTAAATGAATACGCGTACTGCAAATCCAGAGTCAACCAAGAATCAATACTTGAGCTGTAAGCCGCGGGAATACCTGTGCGTGTATTCTCATAGCTTGAAGTATAAAAGCCCATTAACGCCACTTTGCGATTGTCGCGACAATGACCTCGATCGCCAACGTTAAGGCAACCACTTTTAGTCATATTTGCGGCGTGCGTTTCACGGTGGTTAGCAAAACGATCAAGCCGCATGAGGTTGCTACACCCATTCCCAGAAGCATTGGCCAGGCGCTGTCCGTTAAAAAAAGCCCGACGACCGCACTTGCTGCGGCCGACATGGTCATTTGTATGAAGCCAAACAGCGACGAACCTGTGCCCGCTATATGACCGAAAGGCTTCAGCGCCAGCGCCATAGCATGCGGTTGAACTAAGCCGAGGCTCGTAGAGTAGATAATCATGGGAAGTGCGATACCGAGAACGGATGTCGGAAACAAAGCATGGCCCGCTATCATCCCTAAACTTCCCGTCAGACTCAGAGTGGCGCCGAAAATGGCGATGCGCTCCGAGGCAAATTTATGGCTGAGTCGAGCCGATAATGCGCTGCCTGTAATGTAGCCACTTACCGTTCCGACAAAGATAAACGCAAGATATTCAGGATTTAGCCCCAGTAAAGTAATGAAAACAAAGGGTGACGAAGGCAGGAAAATCATGAGCGCGGCATAGTTTAAAGAGGCGCCCGCGGTGAGCGCGAGAAACTGGGGGTGAACCGCCAGTTCTCGGTAGTTGGCCATAATCACTTTGGGCCTGAAAGGGTGTGGGTGGGGTAGTGTTTCGTGCAATAGCAACCAAATGAGCAGGCTGTTCAGTGCGCCGTAGGCGGCGAGCGTGTAAAAAATGAAGGGCCATTCCCACACGAGCAGTAAAAAGCCGCCCGCGAGAGGCGCAATTGCCGGAGCCACCGCCATCATCATTGCAATCAGTGAGATAGCACGAGCGGCGCCGACTGGGCCATACACATCGCGCGCGATCGTTCGCGCCAAAGTCGGGCCAACGCAGCCGCCAATGCCCTGCACGACTCTAAAAACAATGAGACTCTCGATGTTCTGGCTAAGCGCACAGCCCACAGAACCCAGGCAATAGAGGCTGAACCCGCCCAGCAGGATGCTCTTGCGACCGTAGCTGTCCGCCAATGGGCCGCAGAGAAGGTGAAAGGCTGCGTACCCGATTAAGTAAGCGCTTAGGCTCAGGTGCATTTGAGCCACCGATGCATCGAGATCCTCTGCCATGATCGTCATGGCTGGTAGGTACATGTCGATGCTCAGCGGCGCTACTGCAACGGAAAATGCCAACAGTGGTAAGAACCAGATTGCGGGTGCGTCGGGGGCTTTGCTCGTACTCGAATTCATAGGCCGCGCACTATATCACGTGGGCTCTGGCTTCCCGCATAACTTTATGCGCTGAACTAGGCAAACGGCTGCGTTTACGATGCCGGGATCGTTGGTCGCGATCTGTTGGCGTTTAAGGCCGTTCAAGGGTGCTTAAGGGCGTTAGGGGTGTCTCTTAAGGCAGGTTGTTTAAAGGCAATTCGGTTCTTTGAATTACCTGTCGTAATTGAAAACTCGAATGCACGCCCGAAACGCCCGGAATGCGAGTCAAACGCCCAAGCAAGAACTGCTCATAAAACTGCATGTCTGGCACGACTGCTTTGATTAGGTAGTCGGCGCTTTGCCCCGTTACCACGCTACACTCAATGACTTCGGGGTAGGTGTTTACCTCGGCCTCGAACTGCTCAAAGCGTTCGGGCGTGTGGCGATCCATCGTTATTCCGATGTACGCGGTGAGCTTCAAACCCAATTTATCTCGATCCAGTAGCGTCACGTAACGTTTAATCAGGCCCGCGTCTTCCAGTTGTTTCACTCGTCTGGCACACGGGGTTGGTGAGAGCCCAACTTTATCGGCCAGCTCCAGATTCGAGGTGTGGGCGTTGACCTGCAGAACCTCAAGGATATGCCGGTCGATACGATCTAACTTCATGGAGCCACCCATAATTATAAAAACATTGGTAAGTATACCTAAAAAATAAACTCATCTTAGTGACTTTATGCATATTAAGTTCAAATTCAGGGTGTTTTTGAAGGATTTCTCTAGACACCATCGGCTATGCTAGTCCCATCTTGAGAAAACTCAGCCTCGTAAGACGAGAGTAGACAAGGAATACATCATGTCAGGACAATTCAGCGTCACTAAATATCAGCCTTTCGCTCCTATCAAAATGGAACGTCGGACGTGGCCCGACAACACGATAACCAAAGCGCCGTATTGGTGCAGTGTCGATTTACGCGATGGCAACCAAGCTTTGATCGAACCCATGACGCCGCAGCAGAAGCTTGATCTTTGGAACTTGCTCGTCAAAGTCGGTTTTAAAGAGATCGAGATTGGTTTCCCTTCAGCCTCTTCGCTCGACTACGATTTTTGCCGTAAGTTGATCGATGAAAACCGCATACCTGAAGACGTTACGATCCAGGTTTTGACACAAGCTCGACCTGAACTGATCGAAAAGACTTTTAAAGCCTTGGAAGGAGCGCGCCGCGCTGTTGTGCACGTGTACAATTCGACCTCTACTGTGCAGCGTGATTACGTGTTTGGTTTAGATCGAGAGGGAATCATTAAGATTGCGCGCGATGGCGCTAAAATGGTCGCAGATGAGGCGGCTAAGTATCCCAACACCGACTGGGTGTTTGAGTATTCTCCAGAGAGTTTTACTGGCACCGAGTTGGATTTTGCGGTTGATGTGGTCAACGCCGTTACTGAGGTTTGGCAACCTACCGCCGATAAGCCTGTCATTGTGAACTTACCGGCCACCGTGGAGATGAGTACGCCTAATGTCTACGCTGACCAGATAGAGTGGTTTTGTCAGCACGTTGAACGGCGCGATGCCATGTTGATTTCGGTTCATACCCATAACGACCGAGGTTGCGCCGTAGCGGCCTCTGAGCTCGCCCTGCTTGCCGGCGCCGATCGCGTTGAGGGCACGCTTTTTGGTAATGGTGAGCGCACCGGGAATATGGACATTCTCACTATGGCGATGAACATGTATAGCCAAGGTGTGGATCCGAAGCTCGATTTTGAACAAATGGATGAGATTATTGAGGTGTACAAAAGTGCGACTCACTTACCGGTTCATCCACGGCATCCTTATGCCGGTGAACTGGTTTTTACCGCGTTCTCTGGCAGCCATCAGGATGCGATCAAAAAATGCTTGGCGAAACGCGATGCCACTTCTCCATGGGAGGTCGCGTATCTGCCCATCGACCCTGCAGATATTGGTCGCAGTTATCAAGAGGTCATCCGTATCAACAGCCAGTCGGGCAAGGGCGGCATTGCTTACGTTCTTGAGCAAGAGTACGGCTATCAGCTGCCTCGTTGGTTGCAAATTGATTTTAGTCCCGTTGTACAACGGTTCGCGGAGGAGTCTGAAAAAGAAGTTAACTCGACCACCATCAAAGAGCTATTTGTTAGCACTTACTTTCCTGAAAAGCGCCTTTATGAACTAGGTGACTACAAAGTTAATCGTACGGATGGCGCTGATAGTTTGGCCGTAGACTTAAAAACGGCCGAGGGCGTTGTGCACGTAGAAGGTAGCGGCAATGGTGTTGTAGCCGCCTTTGTGAACGCGCTAGAGAACCTGACCGGATCCAAAATTGTTGTGGTTGAATACAGCGAGCATGCCCTAAGCCAAAGTGCTGAGGCCGAAGCCGTTTGCTACATTCAACTCAATGTGGATGGCGAGCGCGTATGTGGTGTCGGCCAGAGCGAGGACATCATTCAAGCTTCCTTGGATGGTATTTTGCGAGCCCTTGGCCGCAGTGCAATCAACGTTCAGGCGGCGGCGTAACGTTTAGGCACGGGGTTTCGCTACCATGTCAGTGGAATTACGGGACATTGACGCAGCGCTGGCGCGGATTCGCGCCTACGTTCATGAAACGCCCTTGACGACTCATGCGTCTCTTAATGTGCTCTGCGGCACTGAGTGCTGGTTTAAAGCAGAGCACAAGCAAAAAGGAGGCGCATTCAAAGCGCGAGGCGCGCACCATGCCCTAACTCGACTTTCCCCAGAGCAGTTGGCTTTGGGGGTGGCGACGCACTCTTCAGGAAACCACGGCGCGGCGTTGGCACTGG
>JAUHWV010000310.1 GCA_030427335.1 Gammaproteobacteria bacterium
GCTTTAGCTTGAAGCGCCAAATCCTGGGTTCGTTGCGATATCCCCCTGGGAATATTGCCGCCGAAAAAGACCACCTCGGGCATAACAACCCCCTGACATTCCGGGCAGTTCGGCACCGACACGGTTTCGATGATCGCGTCCGGCAAGTCAGCGTCACCGTCGGGTAACTGCTCCGCCTTCAATCCTGCAAGCCCAGGATTAACCTGCGCCAATCTAAGCTGCCAGTGATCGCGGTGCATACGCGCACCACACGCCAGACAATAAACGCGGTCCAATCGCCCATGAATATCTATCGCGGCCTCAAAACCCGCTTTCTGGTGCAATCGATCGACATTCTGAGTGATCAAATGCGGTACCCACCCTCGCCGGTGCCACTCCCCGAGCAATCGGTGGGTCAGGGTAGGTTGTGCTTTGGACGTCAGGGGCCAGCCCACAAATGAGCGCGCCCAATAGCGTTGCCGTTTCGCCTCAGATTGTCGAAACTCCGAGTCCGTTATGGGCGCACTGCGCGCCCACTCGCCTGCCTGTGTACGGTAAGCCGGGATACCCGCGCCCACACTGATACCTGCCCCCGTTAAGAAGAGCACTTTTTGTTGCAAGACGAGCTCGGCAATATCAGACAAAGTCATGGGCTTATATACGGTTGCCTATCCAGAAGAGATGAATATGAGGCTAATTCGCGAGTACATAACAGCTTCCTTTTCTCGTTCAGTCATAAATGCCAGAGATAGCCATAAATCCACATAAGGCTGACACCCCCACAAGTAGAAGATGTCCCGCGGACCCATCAGCTCCCTGAGACAAGCTTATTCACCCGAGTTTGCGGCGGTCCAAGAGACGCGTAACTGCGTAATAACAACGGGAGGGCTCCACATGCATATTTTTATCACAGGCGGTACAGGGTTCATTGGAGAGGCATTGGTACCTCAGCTATTAGCTGAGGGCCACAAGCTCACCATCTACTCACGAAAGCCACGCAAAAGCCAAACTTCTGCGCTGTCTTACATCCAATCGCTGGATGACCTGAGCGCCGTCCCAGCCATCGACACCGTCATTAACCTAGCCGGCGAATCCATTGCTGGTCGACGCTGGACTGCTGCCTACAAACAAAAACTCCGGGCCAGCCGAATCGATCTAACACGTGAACTGGCTGATAGTTTATTTGCCAGCGATCACAAACCCAGACATTGGATCAATGCCAGCGCCATTGGCTACTACGGCGATACAGGTTCAGCTGAGGTCACCGAGAAAACCGGCCTTGGCAATGGATTTTCCGCCGCACTCTGTCGCGACTGGGAAAGTGCTGCGCAACAGGCCTCTGAAAGACTGTCTTGCGAGCACGCAATCGTGCGCCTAGGTGTGGTCTTAGATCGTAAGGGCGGCGCGTTTCCGCAAATATATTTGCCGTTCCGATTCGGCATAGGCAACTGGCCTGGTAATGGTCATCAGTATCTAAGCTGGGTTCACCGCAGCGATGTGGTGCGAGCCTTAAGTGCACTCGTCAACAAGGGCGGCTCAGGCATCTTCAATTTAACTGCACCTGAGCCTGTAACCTACCGAGAATTAGCTTCGGCGATAAACAAACTCAAACCGATCTTATTTAGTGCAGGCGCACCCGCGTTCTTGATGAAATGTGCTCTGGGTGAAATGGCAGAAGAACTCTTGCTCAGCGGACAACGTGTGCTTCCTGACGCACTGATCAACTCGGGCTTTGTCTTTGATTACCCGAAAATTGATCTCGCTCTCGCTGAAATCCTAGAAAAAGATTGATTAAGACGAGGAAGACTCCTGTCCTGCTGCCATGGCGTGCCTATGCGCAATCAGCCAACTCGATA
>JAUHWV010000086.1 GCA_030427335.1 Gammaproteobacteria bacterium
TTCCACGGCATTTGAAGATCTCCTCCAAAAGCCTTGATTATCAGAAATGTGTAACCTATGTGTCCGGTATAATCTGTAACCTATGTGTCAGGATGCTCACGAAAGAGCCACCCTTGCGGTGGCTTTTTTGTATGTTCGCGGCGCAGGGTTCAGGCCCGCGGACGCAGGACGCGGCGTAGCCAACACGATGTTGGTTTGTCGCGAAGGCCACGGATGGCCGAGACCGACGCAACTCCCGCCGCCTGCAGCCGTGGCAAGCCGGAAGCGCCTTCGGCGATCTCACGCTGCGGAATGCAGTAGGCGTATTTTCTGCCTTTGTAGGTAGACGATAGTCAGGGCGATATGGCGCGACCGTCAGCTCTGATAAGCCATTACTTGGTGCGAACACCACGTTCACTCAGATCACGAATCAATGCAGTCACTGACTCTTGGTTGCCGTATCGGGTAAAAATTTCGTGGACGATTGCTGGCTCACCGGCATCCAATACGAACTGATCATTCTTAACTCGATATCCCAAAGGGCAAGACGTACCCTGCCAGCGAAGTGATCCGGGAAGGGCTGCGTTTTATGGATGCGCATGAGGAATGGGTGAAAGAAATTAGAGCCGCAATTTTACGCAAGCAACTCAAGACTGGCACCGCTCAGATCAATGATGGCAAAAGTGTCGCGATTGAATCGAATGATGCACTCGGTTCATTGTTCGAAGATCTGAGAAATCAGGCTAAAGACTAAGCTCTTGTCACCCCCGCCAGCCTAAGCTATATTCATATTTGTTGATTTTGAATATTTGAGGTGGATTATGGCCACAACCAGCCTAAGCTTAGGTGAGCACTGGGAGGTGTTCATCAAAAATGAAATTTCCAGCGGCCGTTACGGCTCCGCCAGTGAAGTGGTTCGCGATGCCCTGCGTGCCATGGAAGAACGTAAAAGCAAGCTCGAGGCCTTGCGTGCCCACCTGTCAGAAGGCGCAACCCAGGCTAAGAATGGCGAGTTTGTCGATGACTTTTCTATGGACTCGCTCATTAATGATCTGGATGCTGGCCTTTAATAGACTGGAAAGTTGATGTCACCCATCAGAAAAGTCAGGATTACCCCGCGCGCCCGTGACGACCTTAAAAATATTGGTCGCTACACCGAGCGCACTTGGGGCAAAGCCCAGCGAAACCGCTACTTGAAGAGCCTTGAAGCCCGTTTTCAATGGCTGGCTGAAAACCCACTGCTGGGCAAACACCGCACCGACATTTGCGAAGGCTACTACAGCTTTCCTGCTGGTCAGCACGTAGTGTTCTATCTGTTTGACAGCAGCAACCTAGATATCATCGGCATACCCCACAAGGACATGGACACCATCAGCTACTTTCTCGAAGGCTGAACCTCTGATTTCAACGCCTGAAATGCTACGTTGCTATCCCCACCAGCCAGCACGCGCTGGCTGTATTTGAGATATTTACGAACCACTTTTCATATTGATAATTGGCACCAGACATGCGAAAAAGCCACCCTTACGGTGGCTCTTTCGTATAGCGCGTCATCCAGCGAGCAAAGCAAAATTCGTAAGTTAATTGACGTGACCTTTCCCCCTGTTTGATTTGGCGGTGGACCCACCAAGAGTATAGTCGGAACAACAGGAAAAACACATGGTTTGAGATATTGTCAATTGCTAGACCCAGCGTTTAACAATCGTGGCATTTTCAAAATCTATTTAATTCGAAAATCCTCATGTAAATTGCCCCAATGGCCCTTCAATTTTTTCTTGTGCACCTCATTCATTGGGAGATCTTTAATTGATTCTCGCCAAAGATTTCGGGCCTTATCCATAACGTCATCTAAGTGAGGTTTAATTACTCTCCATGGGATTTCGGCATGATCAGCCCATAACTTAAAATTTTCCATTGAGACGTCATACCAATCTTTAGTCTTTCCTAAATTGAGCGCGTAATTCCTTTCGCCATCGATATATACGCTCGTGGTAACGATATCGTATGCTGGCGAAAGCCTCGGAGTGATTTTATCTGAATAAATCAAACTCCAATTTTTTAGATGTGCATCACCGTTTGCAAGAAGAATGTTAACTAGCAATCGCCTGGCGAATTGTTGTGCATCGGCCAGGCCGTCACCAGAGTAACCGTAGATGATTCTGCCGATTTGCTCGTAATTTGCCGAGTTGTATTTTTCATGGGCATACTTCACCAGTACCTGGGCAAAGTCTTCCATATGGATGCGTACATCATCATCGCGATCAAAACGTTTGATTGCGAAGGCTAGCTTCTCTTCGGGCAGGTTTATCTGAGGAAGATTGTCGAGCTTGTTCAGCTCGACCAGCTTAATTTCTGGAATTTCAACCCCAACTAATTCCGCAAGTTTCATTGCGGTGTATTCGTTCACAGGCACATCTTTATGTTTGAATCGCCCCGGGTTGATCGGAGGCTAATTTTCTTGAGAGGATTAGCTTATGAACAAACGACCTGGATATTCCCCCGAAGTGCGTGAGCGTGCAGTACGACTGGTACTGACAGGCGAGCATGAACACAAATCCCGTTGGGCAGCGATAACCTCTGTTGCAGCAAAAATTGGTTGCACCCCAGAAACATTACGCTCATGGGTCAACAAAATGGAAGTCGATGCTGGCAAGCGCCCTGGCACCACCAGTGAAGATACGGCTCGCCTCAAAGAGCTGGAACGCGAGAATCGTGAGCTCAAACGCGCCAACGAGATCCTGCGCAAGGCTGCCGCTTTTTTCGCCCAAGCGGAGCTCGACCGCAAACCGAAGTGATGGTTGCGTTTATCGATCAGGAACGAGAAACGCACGGTGTCGAGTCAATCTGCAAGGTATTGCCGATTGCACCGTCCACGTACTACCGCATCAAGCATCTGGCGACTAACCCCGATCAGCGCAGTGATCGCACCCAGCGGGATGAAATGCTCAAGCCAGAGATTGCGCGTGTGTACGAAGAAAACTTGCAGGTCTACGGCGCTCGCAAGGTCTGGAAGCAGCTAAACCGTGAGCACATCCCCGTAGCGCGCTGCACTGTCGAGAGGTTGATGAGCAATATGGGACTGGAGGGAGTACGACGCGGCAAGCGTTGTCGCACCACGATTCCTGACGAATTGGCGGAGAAGCCTCTGGATCTTGTTAATCGCAACTTCAGTGCCGAGCGCCCGAATCAGTTGTGGGTTGCCGACATCACGTATGTTGCGACCTGGTCGGGCTTTGTTTACATAGCCTTCGTTGTGGACGTGTTCTCGCGCTACATTGTCGGCTGGCGCGTGTTGAAAAGCCTACAGACAGATATTGTGCTTGATGCACTGGAGCAGGCGCTATGGGCGAGAGGAAAGCCACACGGCGTAACACATCACAGTGACCGTGGCAGCCAGTACCTGTCGATCAAGTACACCGAGCGTTTAGCCGAAGCAGGTTTCAAAGCTTCAGTGGGTAGCGTGGGCGACTCCTACGACAATGCTCTGGCAGAAACCATCAACGGACTTTACAAAGCTGAGGTTATCCACAAAAGCGGGCCCTGGAAAGGTCTTGATGAAGTTGAGCTGGCAACGCTCACGTGGGTCGAGTGGTTCAACAATCGCCGCTTGCTACAACCGATTGGAGATATCCCTCCCGCTGAGTTCGAAAACCTGTATTATCAACAAGCCGAGTCTGCGGCAGCATGACTCAAATAAAACTGCCTCCGACAAACCCGGGGCGATTCAGTTTGGTCGAAGGGGTTTTTACTATCCAATCACCCAAGACGTCGCCTTTGGAAAGATTGTAGCGTCCATCCTTTTCCTTCATGGAAAATTTCATCTGAACGCCGGCCAACGAAAATTTATTTTCCGGTGATACTTTGTCAAACCTTATTGCACGAGCTTTGCCGTGAGTATTGAGAACACTATCTGGAACATCGTCGGGTTCCATCGGCTCAGCGACCAAAGCGCCAGGGAGGTCAGCACCTAAATATGAGAGAATATGGAACTCGTTGTCGACATGGACCTTTAGTCCTTGCGCAATCAGCTCCCGCAAAGATCCCTCCGGAAGTAAATTGGACAACGTTGGATGCAATCTTTGGTTTCTTGCCCACGGTTCTGACATTATTTTTTCAGAACGAGGAAACGCCGGGTGGGTAATCAAACTGAAAGTAGGGCGTCCTACATCATTCTTGAATTCCTCGGCAAAGTTCAGCACATTTCTACCACCTTGAAAGCCAGCCAAATAGCCAACCAGCCTTTCGTGCAAGCTCAACTTGAGTACGTTTATTTCATCGACTTGGGCTTCGCTCATGAGTCATCCCCCAGTAAATCCTGCCATGGATCATCTGAAAGACTTTTCTTTGCATCTTCCCTTGCAGTTTTTTTCGCCTGGGACACATGCGCTTTGCCTGGCTCGGAACTCTCCTGTTCAAGCAGCGCCATAACAGCGCCAAGCTTTTCCTTTGGTATGAGCATTAGTTCGCTATTCAGGCCCTTCGCGATCAACTCCAAGGTGTCGAGCCTAGGGTTTCCTTTGGACTCCAGGCGCTGATATTGCTGACGAGATACGCCTACACGCAACATCATGTCATTCTGTTTGAGGCCAAGTGTCAGTCGCCGCTGCTTTATTTGGTGGAGTATCGAATTCATCATAGTAAACACATATGTTGCTTTTACAACCTCTAGCAACATATTAGTTGCTCAGGATTCAAAAGGCAACTTATTTGTTGCTTTTACATAACTCGCTACACAAGAAACAGAAAAAGCAACAAAAATGTTGCTTTTGGTTGTTTGGCTCTCTTTGTTGGTCCGTATTGCGCCAGTGATGCTTAGCTGTGGTACGCCCCTAAACGGAGGACACCGAACGGATCTTCTGTATGGCTTTGGGGCTACTGGTAGATTGCCGGAGGCAGCTTTCCTCAAACGCTTCAACGTCGACCTGACGATACATCACTCGACCGCGTAGCTTCTGAACTTGCGGGCCAATGCCTTCAGATCGCCAGCACTCAAGGCAGGCCTAACTAACGCCTCACCGGTTTGCCAGCTGCCGCTGGTTCATGCGCAATACTTCCATTTCGTTCAACACGAGGTTGGTTTGTCGCGAAGGCCATGGATAGCCGTTAGCGACGCTCCCCCGCAAACGACATAGCGTCCACGAAAAAAGGGAGCCCGAGCTCCCTTACTAAGTCCAGCGATTAGACAAATCAAACGTCAAACCGATCGGCATTCATCACCTTATTCCAGGCTTTAACGAAGTCCTTCTTGAACTTCTCTTCAGCGTCATCACTGGCGTAAACTTCTGCGATAGCGCGCAGCTGAGAGTTTGAGCCGAAGACGAGGTCCACGCGAGTACCCGTCCACTTCACCTGACCAGTCGCACGATCGCGACCTTCATAGATGTCGTTCTTTTCGAACATTGGTTTCCACTCAATGTTCATATCCGTTAGGTTGACGAAGAAGTCGTTACTCAGAAATCCTGGGTTGTCCGTCCAAACGCCGTGTTTGGTATCGCCGTAGTTTGCACCCAATGATCGCATACCGCCGACTAAAACTGTCATCTCAGGCGCTGTGAGACCCAGTAACTGCGACTTATCAAGCATCAGTTCTTCCGGAGAGAATGTATACGCTTTCTTCGCATAATTGCGGAAACCATCTGCGATCGGCTCCAGCACTTCAAACGATTCAACATCGGTTTGTTCCACGCTCGCATCCACGCGTCCCGGAATAAACGGTACTTCAATGCTATTACCAGACGCCTTTTCGATTGCGGCCGCACCACCTAACACAATCAGGTCAGCCATAGAGACGTTCTTACCGAAACTGGCCTGAACACCTTCGAGCGCACTCAACACGTTCTGCAACTGCTCAGGCTGGTTTGCTTCCCAAGCATTCTGTGGCGCCAAGCGGATGCGCGCGCCGTTTGCACCACCGCGGTAGTCCGAACCGCGGAAGGTCGAAGCGGATGACCAAGCGGTGTATACCAATTCTGAAACACTCAAGCCGGTATCCAGAATGGCTTTCTTCAAAGCATCTACATCGGCATCGCTCAAGGTATCGCCCGTCGCTTTAGGCAACGGGTCCTGCCAGATCAAATCCTCAGCTGGCACTTCCGAACCCAAATATCGAGATTTAGGACCCATATCACGGTGCGTCAGCTTGAACCAAGCACGAGCAAACGCATCGGCGAATTCATCCGGGTTTCTATGAAAACGCTCAGAGATCTTGCGATATTCTGGGTCCATCTTCATCGACATATCAGCGGTGGTCATCATCAGACCTACCCGCTTAGATGCGTCCTCGGCATCCGGCGCTTTGTCCTTATCCGCGATATTTTTCGCAGCCCACTGGTACGCACCCGCCGGGCTCTTCACCAGCTCCCATTCGTAACCGAGCAGCACGTCAAAGTAGCCGTTATCCCACTTGATCGGATTTGGCGTCCAGGCACCCTCTATACCGCTTGTGATGGTGTCACTGCCACGGCCGCTGCCATAACTGCTCTTCCAACCAAAGCCCATCTCTTCAATTGGTGCCGCTTCGGGCTCTGCTCCGACTAATGCGGCATCGCCTGCACCGTGGGCCTTACCAAAGGTATGGCCGCCGGCAGTTAAAGCCACTGTCTCTAAATCGTTCATACCCATGCGGGCAAACGTTTCGCGAACATCTCTTCCCGAGGCGATTGGATCCGGGTGGCCGTCGGGCCCTTCAGGATTCACGTAGATCAAGCCCATCTGTACCGCTGCCAAAGGGTTTTCCAAATCGCGCTCACCCGAATAGCGGTTGTTGCCCAACCATTCGGTTTCGGCGCCCCAATAAACGTCTTCTTCGGGGCCGTAAATATCTTCGCGACCACCACTGAAACCAAACGTTTTAAGCCCCATGGATTCTAAGGCGACATTACCGGCCAAGATGAATAAATCAGCCCAAGAGAGGCTATTGCCGTACTTCTTTTTCACCGGCCACAGCAGGCGTCGGGCTTTATCGAGGTTACCGTTATCAGGCCAGCTATTGAGCGGTGCGAACCTCTGGTTGCCAGAGTTGGCCCCACCTCGACCATCGGCAGTACGGTAGGTGCCCGCAGCGTGCCACGCCATACGAATCATAAAGGGACCATAATGGCCGTAGTCCGCTGGCCACCAGTCCTGAGAATCCGTCATGAGATCTGCTAGACCTTTCTTGACCTCGTCTAAGTTCAGTTTGCAGAAGGCTTCACGATAATCGAAATCGTCATCCATTGGGTTAGTCTTACGATCGTGCTGATGCAAGATCTTGAGATTCAACTGATTCGGCCACCAATCAACATTTTGTGTACCTGCGTTACCCTGACGTGTTGCACCACCGTGCATAACTGGGCATTTACCTTGTTCGGACATAACGACCTCCTCGGGGTGTCGGCTTGGTTTTGTAGAAACATTCATATGCTGCGCTATGTTAGTCAGCATGTGCGGGGCTAATCTGCAGGCACTTTAAAGGATGGCCATTGATCGTTAAAATTGAATAAATAGATCTTTTTGATAGATTTTATACTAAAAGCTCCGGGCAGGTTTCTAGTCTCTTACATCCAACACCACAATGAAACGCGTATTACCACATGAAAGCTTTGTCTAGGATTGTGCTACAGCGCACTGTACGTACCGCAATGATCTCATTAGGGAATAATTATGAATCTATCAGGAAAAACATTGTTCATTACGGGTGCCAGCCGCGGTATCGGCCTTGCCATTGCCAAACGTGCGGCCGCTGATGGTGCCAATATCGCCATCGCAGCGAAAACAACGCAGGCACACCCGAAACTTCCCGGCACGATTTATACCGCCGCCGAAGAGATAGAGGCAGCAGGCGGCAAGGCGCTGCCACTGGTGTGTGACATTCGCTTCGAAGAGCAAGTGCGAGCCGCTGTCGATAAAACCGTAGAAACCTTCGGGGGTATCGATATCTGCATTAATAATGCGAGCGCGATCAGCCCTACCCCTACACTTCAGACCGATATGAAGCGCTACGATTTAATGAATGAAATCAACACCCGCGGCACGTTTTTAACCTCTAAAGTCTGTATCCCTTACCTTCAAAAGTCGGAAAACGCACATATTCTCAATCTTGCCCCGCCATTGGATATGGAAGCCAAATGGTTCGCACCTCACGTTGCATACACGATCGCCAAAATGGGTATGAGCCTCTGCACGCTGGGTATGAGTAAGGAGCTTGCTCCGCTGGGCATAGCAGTGAACTCGCTATGGCCGCTTACGGCCATTGATACGGCAGCGGTTCGAAATGTTTTGGGTGGTGATGCCATGAGCAAGAATAGCCGAACGGTGCAGATCATGGCGGATGCGGCCTACGAGATCCTTGTGCAGTCTGCCACTGAGTGCACCGGCAATTTCTTTGTAGACGAAGTCGTATTGCGCAAAGCGGGCGTCAGCGATTTCGATCAATACGCGGTAGTACCGGGTAACGATCTGTACCGAGATTTCTTTGTGCCAGACAGCGTGTGTGAAAGTCTGCCAACCAAAACACTGAGCGTTTATGGCTAGAGGCTCGCAGAGGGTGCACTGATGTTCGGGTACACCTCCTTGGCTAAAAACGCTCTCGTTCCGCCGCCGATACTCAACCTGATATCGGCTGAGCTAAACGATGTAGTGCAAATAGACTAACCGTTGTTCCCAGAGCACTCTGCGAGCAAGTGATCGAGCTCAACTTTTCAGCGCAAAAGATCTTAACAATCTGATTATAAGAAACTTTTTTATCCCACGATCCAGTAGCTCCAGGCAAGGCGCTTTTGCCTGCGAGGCGAGCCTAGTTTGACGCGTAGCGCCTGATTCATTAATGTCCACGGCCACTCAGTGCCCCTTACCAAAACAGTCAATGGAGTCTGCCCATGTTAAACAGCAAGATGATTGGAGCGCTATTTGGCTTAGTCTTTATCACTGCATGCTCAAGTTCGGATCACGGTATCGTGAGCGCGGACGCAACCGCCTCAGCGGAATCACTTGCGCCTCAGGCCCATCCTTATCTGTCCGCGGGAGCGCCGGCGATCACGCATACCGATGCAGGCTCCAGCGACAGTCAAGCTGTCCCGGGCCCAACGGAAATTGGCCCCATTCCAGCAGACCGAATTAAACGTGCTCCGGCAGGGCTCATAACCATCAACTACGCTGGCAAACTGACCTACCCCGATGGTACCGAAGCCACGTGGAACGCCAATAACAATCGTGTAGCCAAAATCAGAATGGACGGCGACCATTGGGACGTATTAGCCGAGATGCCGATTAGCGGTATGCAATATATGTCAGCCGAAGCCGTTAACCAGCACCTCTCCGCTTTTGACTCGGCGCAATCTCGCGAAGAGCTCCGCCCGTACCTTAAGGGTTCATTACTCT
>JAUHWV010000087.1 GCA_030427335.1 Gammaproteobacteria bacterium
CCGATTTACCGGCTATCTATAGGCATTTTTTCGAACAACGTGAATACTGCCATCTGCTTCCGGCAAAATCGGGCGAGGGCCTCTTTATAGTGGACCTAAGTGTTGACTGCGCGCCATTTTACAATACAGGTACCGACGATATAGCGCTAGGCGAACAGCATCGCTACCTTTTTGTAGAACCGCTTACGGCGCGCTTCAAAGAACACATTGATTACATACGTTATCGCCCAAAGAAATCCATCGTAGAGCGAAACAAAGAGCCCATGCTGAACATCGACGTTCTCGAACATCTAATCGCATCGCTTGGTCAAGTTAACGCTCGTAGGTTCTCACGTAGCTCCGCGGAACACTCGATGTCGATTGTGGTTGGACTCGCGAGCGTTCACTATCATCTCGCCGGAGAGCGCACCTTTGAGCGTGTGCTAGAGGAAAAAACCAAACCCGAAACACATCATACCAATGACGTGCAGGCATTTTTGCATTCAAACGTGAACGCTCATATGAGTGCGCAAAGCACCCAAGCAGAGGCACAAGATACGGAAGGAGCCAAAAACAAAATGGGTGATGACGCCCATTTGCAAGAACACCTGCGCGGGGCTCAAATGGCGCCCGATGACGATCTGTCTCCGACTGAACTAATCAGGCGTTACCCCAAACATCGTGTGAAAATTGTCAATACCAGCACAAGCGGGTACTGCCTAGAGTGGAGTAATACGCTACACAGGAGCGTCAAAACAGGCGACATCGTTGCCCTTCGGGAGCAAGCCGCATCCGACTGGCTCATTGCTACGATTCGCTGGGTCAGTCAGCTTGAGAATGCAAAGACCTTGATTGGCGTCTCGCTCCTGAGCCCAAGCGCCTTAGTCTTTGGCGCAAAACCAATCAAAAAGCTCGGCGAAACAAGCGAACCTGTTCGAGTTCTGTTGCTCCCCGAAATACCCCTGACGGGGACACCCCAAACACTGATCACCCCGCGCTTAGGTTTTAAAGAATTTCAAAAAGTATCGCTCGTTCAAGGTACACAGACCCATTACGCTCAGCTACAAAGGCAAGTATCTTCAACGCCCAGCTACTCCCAATTTGCCTTCCGATACGTGCAACAATTGAAAGACGTAGTGGCGGATGAGCACGGTATACAGGAGCAGAACCCGTTCAACGCGGTTTGGCATTATCTTTAATGTGTATGTGTATCTGCCTCTCACGCGAGGCCTGGACACCCCGCGAGCGCCAATTAGCATAACTCAATCGGTACTTTGATAGCGATCGGATATACCGAGCAAATATAAAATCGCATCCAAGCCCAGCGTGGATATTGATTGCTCAGCAACCTCTTTAACCAATGGCTTAGCGCGAAAAGCAATACCCAAACCCGCGATACCCAGCATCGGCAAATCATTTGCACCATCGCCGACGGCAATCACTTGCTGCAGGCTGATATTTTCCTGTCGAGCGAGTTCGCACACGAGTTGGGCTTTCCGTTCACCGTCTACGATCACTCCTTCAACCTCGCCCGTAACTTGACCATTACGAATCGCGAGCTCGTTCGCAAAGACGTAATCAATGCCGAGCTTTGCCTGTAGAACCTTAGCAAAGTAGGTGAAACCTCCCGATACAATCGCGGTTCGATAACCCAGCTTTTTCAACATCTGCAACAGGTGAGCTGCGCCCTCGGTAACAGGCAAGCTATCCGCAATCTCCGCCAGGACACCCTCGGGTAATCCCTTGAGCAAAGCCAACCTCTCGCGAAAACTGGCCTGGAAATCGAGCTCACCTCGCATGGCGCGTTCTGTAATCTCTGCTACTTTCTCACCCACTCCCGCGTGCTTAGCCAACTCATCAATCACCTCAGCCTCAATAAGCGTGGAGTCCATATCGAAAACCACTAAACGTCGATTCCGGCGGTACATATCATCTTGCTGGAACGCAAGATCCATATCCAGACCACTCGCAACAGACATCAGCTCACGCTTAAAAGCTGCTCGATCCTTTGCCTCGCCCCGGACCGAAAACTCGACACAGGCCTTGCTCGCTGGCGGCATAGGTCCGAGCGGCAACCGCCCCGATAAACGGGTAATGCCGTCAATGTTTAAACCATGCCGATACACCACAGAACCTAAGGCTGCGATATGTTCGGCAGTAACGCGCCGCGCGAGAAGCGTCAATATGAAGCGCGGACTGCCTTGTGCATTTACCCACGAAGCATAGCGCTCCGCCGATACAGGCTCCCAATCTAAGCTTAAGGATTCCTCATCGCACATCGCCTGTAGCTCCACCCGCAAATCGCGTGCGTCTGCCGCCTCGGACACCGCCAATAACAAGCCGATTGAGAGCCTATCGTGTATAACGGATTGCCCGATATCTAAAATATCGCAGTGACGCTTAGCGCAAATAGCCATCATTTTAGCAGTCAGGCCCGGAACATCTCGTCCAGCAAAAGTAGCGAGCACAATATCAGTCACAATGGGGTCCTTAGATATAAGCTGGCGCGTAGTTTACTCTCACCAGAGTGAGACACAAGGGAATGGCTTCGCAAATCGATCTGGGTAAGGTATGCTCGCCACAATCCGCAAACGAGAGAGTCCGTGCCCGATTTCCTAAAGCAAATGCCCGTTAGACTTCAGTTGGGCCTAGCAACGGCAACGCTCACGCTGATTGCCTGTCTGATCCTTGTTTGGCTGAGTGCAACGTCTACAAGACATATCAGTGACGAACAAGCGCATATCATTATTAAAACCTTAGCTGCGCAGCTCTCAGATCAAATTTCCCGTGATGTTGTGACACAAGATACGCTCGCGATCACCGCCCTGCTTAATCGAGCGGTTAGAGCCGACTGGATTCAAGGCGCAGCGCTCAAAAATTTAAAAGGTGAAACGCTTGCGCAAGCGGGAGAATTGACAGGCATCTCAGCGACCAGCCAGATCGTGATAGACGCGAAAGAAGTGGCTGAGCTCACCGCCTACTACCCCAAGCAAAGGGTGGAATCGCTGCAAAGCCAGCAAACTTGGACCCTCGCAGGAATTGCCTGCATTATTGCGTTTGCTTTTGGAGCAATCGCTACGCAGATCGGTCGAATATACTCAAGCGCGCTTGAAGAACTCAAAAGTCAAATTCCTCGCACCGCGCGCACCAACGACTCGAGCAACGAAATTCATGCGATTCGTGAACGACTCAATGCACTCCCACTGAACCTACTCGCCGAACACGCACGAGACGATAGCCACCAAACAGAGATCCATCCTGCGGTCATCTCTCTGGTGGCACTTGATTCTTTAGAGCACTACATCAATACGCTCAACGAGGAGTCACTCGAGCGCTACACCCAAAAACTGTATCGCTGCATACAGCGGGCGGCCGCTTTATACGGCGGTCAGATTAAGGTGATTCGACCTCTGCGAGTCGCGATGATTTTTGGACAGGAACCGGACCGAGCCGCAAGTACCTCGGCAATTCAGGCTACGTTGTTACTCCAATTGTTGTGCAAACGCTTGAGCGATCGAGGTCAATTGAATTTTAAAACGCGATGCGCATTGGGCAAATCTGAAATGGCGCCCATGTCAGAGCATGACTTTTACGCGGAGCTTTACGTTCAACCCATATTTGATCATCTCGATGGCGCACTCAAGCACGATGGGACGCTATGGATTGAATCCGATTTAGCAGCCGAGCCTACGTTCCAGACGGGTTACACCCTAGGGCAGTCGGCAGATCTCTTCACTCTTGTCACCAATGTCCCGCGTGAGACGAGACAGCTAATCGAGGAGCAGGTAGAACAAAATCTACCTCACCTCAGTTAAGCTCTGGATGCTCAGCGACAACGAGATCAACATTTTGGAGGCCGCGGGGTAACTTACTACCCCGCCGCCCTCGCTCACCCCGATAGTGGTCGAGCTCGGAGGACTTCAAGGTCAAATGCCGCTTACCCGCATGCAGGACCAAACGTGAATTTGGTGTCAGCACCGCCACCGCTTTCACCATTTCCTCTCTCGCCTTAACACGAGCACTTGGTATAGAAATAATCTTATTACCCTTACCTCTAGCAAGCTCGGGTAGATCCGATAAAGGAAATACGAGCAGACGACCCTCACTGGATACCGCCGCAACAAGCAGTTCCTCTCCTTCGGGGATCAACGCGGGAGCAAGAACTTGCGCGCCAGGAGGCAAGCTCAATACGGCTTTTCCAGCTTTATTTTTAGCTGTCAAATAGCTTAGTTCAGTCACAAAGCCATATCCAGCGTCACTCGCCAACAAAACTTTCTGGCGTTCCTCTCCGAGTAAAAGCGCTCTGAAGCTCGCTCCAGGCGGAGGGCTAATACGCCCGGTCACGGGCTCCCCCTGTCCTCTGGCAGAAGGCAAATTATGGGTGGGTAACGTATAGGCGCGCCCCGTGCTATCGATCAATATGGCGTTTTGGTTACTCCTGCCCGGTGCGGCAAGGCTAAACTGATCGCCCGATTTGTAACTTAAGGTCGTTGGATCAATGTCGTGACCTTTAGCCGCACGAATCCAGCCTTTCTCCGACAGCACGACCGTAATCGGTTCAGTCGACATCAGCTCTTTTTCAGTGAATGCCTTCGCCTCGACGCGCTCAACAAGGGGAGAATTCCGCTCGTCACCATATTGCTCTGCCGCAGCGAGCAGCTCTTTTTTGATTAAGGTTCGCATCCGAGCGTCAGACCCGAGGGTCAGCTCTAGATTCTCGCGCTCCCGCTCGAGCTCATCTTGCTCGCCCTTAATTTTCATTTCCTCGAGTTTCGCAAGGTTGCGCAATTTCAACTCGAGCACGGCTTCCGCCTGAGCATCAGACAAGCCAAAGCGCGTCATCAAAACCGTCTTTGGTTTATCTTCGGTGCGAATAATATGTATTACTTCATCGATATTGAGGTAGGCGATCAAATAGCCTTCCAGCAAATGTAAGCGTTTCAGTACTTTTTCAAGCCGATACTGCAAGCGACGACGCACCGTTTCCGTTCTGAACGCAAGCCATTCGCGCAAAATCGCGTCAAGCGATTTCACGCCTGGTCGGCCGTTATTGCCGATCAAATTCAGGTTAACTCGGTAACTTCGCTCCAGATCGGTCGTCGCAAATAGGTGCGACATGAGCGCATCAATATCGACACGATTAGACTTAGGTACAATGACCAAGCGTGTTGGGTTTTCGTGATCTGATTCATCCCGAAGATCATTGACCAAGGGCAGCTTTTTAGCCTGCATTTGCGCGGCGATTTGCTCGAGCACTTTCGCACCAGAGACCTGGTAGGGCAAGGCATCAACGATAATCGCTCCATCCTCTCGTACCCAGTGGGCACGCATTTTTAAGGAGCCTCTACCGCTTTTATACAACGCTCGAATATCCTCTTGTGGGGTGATAATTTCAGCCGTTGTCGGAAAATCAGGTGCTTTGATATGTTCGCACAGTTCCTCAACCGTCGACTTAGGATATTCCAATAATCGGATGGTCGCGCTGACAACCTCTCTCAAATTATGCGGGGGAATATCCGTGGCCATACCCACTGCAATGCCCGTGGTCCCATTCAACAGGACATTGGGGACTTGAGCAGGCAACACCGCGGGCTCATCCATGGTGCCATCGAAGTTGGGAATCCAATCCACTGTGCCCTGACCGAGTTCGCCCAGTAGCGCATCGGCATAGGCAGTCAGTCGCGACTCCGTATATCGCATCGCGGCAAACGATTTGGGGTCGTCCGCTGAACCCCAGTTACCTTGACCATCAACGAGTGGATACCGGTAGCTGAAAGGCTGAGCCATCAACACCATGGCTTCGTAAGCTGCGCTATCGCCATGCGGGTGGAACTTACCAATAACATCTCCCACAGTACGAGCCGATTTCTTGTACTTGGCGCTGGCCTTCAAACCCAGCTCACTCATAGCATAAATGATACGCCGTTGAACGGGTTTTAAACCATCTCCCACGTTGGGGAGAGCCCGATCCAAAATGACGTACATCGAGTAATCGAGATAGGCTTTTTCAGCATAATCACGCAGCGAGATAGACTCGTCTGCATCTGGCAAGAGTGGCATGTCAGACATGAGCGGTGTGTTTTCCCTAATTCAAACGGTCAATGATATATGAGGTGATCTAAGAAGCTTTTCTACTTCGCAAGGCGACGAGCTGCTCATTTAAATTCACTATAGAATTGGCCATATCGACCATTAGAGAGTGAATCGTTTTCGGATTGGTTTTGATCATCTCGGTAAATTGAGCCTCTGGCACCTTTACAAGGCTACACTGCGTTTTAGCCCGCACCGTCGCGCTTCGATCGCTGTGAGTCAAAGCCGCCATTGCACCAAAAATCTCACCTTCTGCAATCGTTCCCACCGACACGCCATCCACCACTACTTCAGCCGTACCTGAGGAGAGATTAAAAACGAAATCGGCCTTTTCACCCTGTTTAATAATAATGTCGCCCGGCTGGTAGACCTCAATACCTGGCGTTACGCGGGTATCTTCTTGTGCGGCCGCCGCTGTCACGCGCAGCATGAGTCCAGAGTAAGTTATGAGCAAACGAGTCCAAATTTTGATCCCATCGTTTTCAGAGAAGACTCGGCGCATGAATTCCAGGGCGGAAAAACTATGCAAAGTGGCGCCTGATTCAGTGCCGTAAAACACGGTAGAATCCTCTTGCGAATCGCCCGCGATGTCGGGCAAAAGAATATCGCCTTCTTCCAGAACATAAATGGTTCGACCACGATAACGAGCAGAAATGGTGCCCCGCTCTAAAAAATAAAATTTACCGACATCAAAACCACGAAAGTTCCCGGTTGCGGTAGGTTCAACCTCAACCGGGATGTGAGGGATGTTAACCACATCCAGCAAAGCCTTAACTAAGGCTTTGTATTGCTGGGTGAGTGTGGTGAAGCCTCGTGATAACTCCGCATTCGCAAACATGGCCGTTCCTTATCTTTTTGAACAAGCGCCCAACTCTTCCGAAGACTCGCTTTCGCCACCATAGTAGCAGTAAACTCTTGCCGTACCAACGCTGTAAAAACGACCTGAGTCGCCCACAAGTCACAAAATAGAGATGATGAAAATAAATTCATATTGGAAGACGTTTGAAGAGCTAACGACAAGCGAACTGTATGCCGTACTACAGTTAAGAGCGGCTATTTTCGTAGTAGAGCAGGACTGCCCCTACCAAGATCTCGATGGTAAAGATCTCAAAAGTCATCATCTGCTGTGCTTCGACAAAAGAAATTTAGTCGGTACCGCACGCGTACTCCCGCCCGACGTGTCTTATCCGGGCGCGGCGTCTATTGGCCGTATTGTGGTAGCGACAGATCACCGTGGAACCAAATTAGGTCGCGCTGTGGTTGAGTCGTCTATCGAAAAAGTACGCGCAATTTGGGGAGAAATACCGCTTTTGATCGGTGCGCAAGCCAGACTGCAAGGCTTTTACGAATCCTTGGGCTTCGCTGCCGAAGGTGAGGTCTATGACGAGGACGGCATAGACCATATCACCATGCGCTGGAATCCAATCGCAGCGCTGGATTGAGGAACTACCAACGTCCTTGACTATAAGCTTCCGCAGCGTCTGCAAGCGAGACCGGCTTGATCTTATCAGCCCAACCCGCCGTGCCAAACGCTTGGTAACGTTCGATACAGATCTGCTTCATGGCCCTGATGCTCTCAGCTAAATATTTCCGTGGGTCGAACTCGGACGGGTTCTGAGCCATAAAGCGACGGATCGCACCTGTCGACGCCAACCTTAAATCCGTGTCGATATTAACCTTTCTTACCCCGTGGCGAATGCCTTCTTGGATTTGCTCGAGGGGAACACCGTAGGTCTCTGGAATCTCACCGCCATACTCATTAATAATGGCCAGCCAATCTTGCGGCACCGATGAAGACCCGTGCATAACGAGGTGCGTATTCGGGATCCGTTGATGAATGGCACGAATACGATCGATCGCCAGTATATCGCCCGTCGGTGGTCGCGTGAATTTGTAGGCACCATGGCTCGTGCCACACGCAATTGCCAACGCATCAACGCCGGTTGCCGCTACAAAATCCGCAGCTTCATCTGGGTCTGTCAGCATTTGATCATGGGTCAGTTTGCCCGCAGCACCAATACCATCCTCTTCGCCGGCCTCACCCGTCTCGAGCGAGCCCAAGCAGCCGAGCTCCCCTTCAACCGAAACGCCGCAGGCATGGGCCATGTCGACAGTCGTTTTCGTCACGCGTACGTTGTAGTCGTAATCCATGGGTGTTTTGCCGTCTTCACCCAAAGAGCCATCCATCATAACCGAACTAAAGCCGAGCTGGATTGAACGCTGACATACTGCAGGTGACACACCGTGATCTTGGTGCATTACGATAGGAATATCAGGAAACTCCTCTATGGCTGCTGCGATCATGTGCTGCAGAAAAGGCGCTCCCGCATACTTTCGCGCACCGGCACTAGCCTGCATGATAACCGGAGAGTTGGTCTCTGCTGCGGCCATCATGATTGCTCGAGTTTGCTCTAAATTATTGACATTAAATGCTGGCACGCCGTAACCGTGCTCGGCGGCGTGGTCTAGCAACTGACGCATACTGATAAGAGCCATAATTCCTCCGTTTATGTATTGCGCTGCTCCAACACAGCGACTGCGGGTAAAACTTTACCTTCTACATACTCCAGAAACGCGCCACCGCCTGTGGAAATGTATGAGACTTGGTCCGCGATACCGAACTGATCTATCGCAGCCAAGGTATCCCCTCCGCCAGCAAGTGAGAAAGCCTGGCTCTTCGCAATCGCATTTGACAGCACTTTGGTACCTTCTGCGAAGGCCGAGAATTCAAACACGCCTAAGGGACCATTCCATAGTATGGTTCCAGCATCAACAAGCTGCGAGGCAAGCGCCGCCGCAGATTCTGGACCGATATCCAGAATCATATCGTCTTCCGCCACATCGGCAACCGCTTTCACTGTAGCAGTCGCATCCGCACCGAAGGTCTTAGCAACAACCACATCAGTCGGCAGAGGAATCGCAACCTTCTGCATCAGCATCTTGGCGGTATCGATCAGGTCAGTCTCACACAGCGAATTACCAACAGGGTAGCCGGCAGCTTTTAAGAAGGTGTTGGCAATACCGCCGCCTACGATCAATTGATCGACTTTATCTGAAAGCGTTTCCAGCACAGTGAGTTTTGTGGAGACCTTGGAGCCACCGACAATCGCGACCATAGGTCTCGCAGGGTTAGCAAGGGCTCGCTCAAGCGCATTTAGCTCTCCCATAAGAAGAGGGCCGGCACAAGCCTCTTTTGCCCACTTT
>JAUHWV010000088.1 GCA_030427335.1 Gammaproteobacteria bacterium
GAAAACATTCCCCTCACCGATGTGGTGATAGGAATGCAAAAGTCTTCTCTCAGCTTTGAAGCCACTTTGCAAATCAGAAACAAAGTGATGAAAGCCTATGAAGACATCATGAACATGCCAGTGTAATCGGCGAGGAACTAAGAAATGGAAGGTACATTATCCACATCGACCGGTCTTGGCCCCGCCGCCAGTACGGCGCAACGAGGCCCAGCACAGGGGTTAAATGCGGGCGTTAATCGGACTCCTGCCACCGCAAGCAACAACCCGCCTGCTACAACAAATAGACCGATTGATATCCTCAATCAGCCGGCGGTAAAGAAGAGTCTCCCGGCTATTCTGGTGATTGCGGCACTCTTTATATTTGCCCTGCTGTTTAGCTGGATTCAAGGTCAGAATATGCGCACGCTTTATCCGGGCATGACTGACAACGATCGTCACGCTTCGTTTCAAGCGCTGCAAAACGCGGGGTTCTCGCCGCAGCTCGACAGCGCAACTGGGGAACTCAAAATACCCAGCGACCAGTACCATGAGGCGCGCCTCATTTTGGCATCACAGAGTCTACCTTCATCTGCAGGCACGGGTGGGTTTGCGTCACTGTCAGAAAGTGCCGACATGACCACCAGCCAGTTCATGGAACAGGTGAAATACATGAATGCGATGGAGCAAGAGCTGGCGCGCTCTGTCACCCAAATTAGCACTATTAAGTCCGCTCGTGTTCACATAGCGGCCGCAAAGCAATCGGTATTTGTTAGAGACCGAACGCCGACAAAGGCCTCGCTTGTTGTCACTCCACAGCCAGGGCGGCGCATCACCGACGCGCAGGTACAGGCAATCGTGCACATGGTTTCTTCAAGCATCCCCTATCTTGCAGCGGCCGACGTTGCCGTTATTGATCATATGGGTAACCTGCTAACCGATTCCACTGATAGCGATACCACATTGGGCATTACCGCCGGGCAATTGGGCTATCAACAGCGCGTTGAGGAAATCTACCGCAGCCGAATTGACGCTCTGTTAACGCCCATCATAGGCTCTGGCAATGTACAGTCAGTAGTTAATATTGAACTGGATTTCACGCAAGTGGAGTCAACACTTGAGCAGTACGATAAAGAAGGAAAAGGCGGCGCGACCCGCTCAGAGGTTCTGAATGTGGACACCACCGGCTCCTTGAGTGCGGGTGGCATACCGGGAGCACCAAGCAACCTAATACAAGCCAATGGAAATACCGCTAACGGCGATGCGACTACCACAGAAACTGCAGGCCGATCGCAAACCACTCGCAATTACGAGCTCGATCGTTCGGTACAGCACATCAAGCAGGCAATGGGTGGGGTAGATAAAGTCTCTGTCGCAATTGTTCTTAATCAACGCGCCTTAAGTCAGAAACTGGAGGCGTCAGCAGGGCGTACAGTTACAGACGACATGATCACAGCAGAGATCGCAAGACTAACCAGCTTAGTCGAAGGGATCGTATCCTACGATGCAAACCGGGGTGATCAGGTCAAAATCATCGCTTCCGACTTTGAAGTCATTGAGGCCATCGAGATTGAAACGAGCTGGATGGATAACGCGGATCTACTCACCATAGGTCAAACGCTCATCGCAGCAATCGCCTTCATCGCACTACTGATACTTGTGGTTCGTCCCGCTATTCAAGCGACCGGTGCGATCAAAGCGCAGGAGGGCGCCATGCAGAAACCGCAACCTTCCGGACATGCGGGTCTCGCTCAAACTGCCGGCGGCGCAACTGGCGAAACTGAGCGCCTGTTAGCCAGTGATCAAAGCAGCAGTTCGGAAACGGCTGAGCAGGCTCGAATCAAATCGGCAAATACCTATGACGAGAAAGTTAACCTCATTCGAAGCCTCGTTGTTCAGGACTCTGGCCGAATCGCTAACGTATTGAAATCCGTAATCAAATCGGGTTAATCAAGGATAAATTATGGCAAGCAGCAAAAAAGTCAGTGCCGAGAGTGAGGCGCCAAAAGCGCCTCGCGGGAACGCAGATCGGCTCTCAGGAGCAGAAAAAGCAGCCGTTGTGATGATGCTACTCGGCGAAGAACAAGCAGCAAGTGTTATCCCTCACCTATCTCACAAAGAGGTACAGGCACTGGGAAGCGCAATGGTCGCTGTCGCGGACTTAAGCCAAGACACCGTCAACGGGGTACTCGATGACTTCCTTGATGATGTTGGGCAACGGACTAATATCGGCGTCGGGACACTCGACTACGTTCAAAATGTCTTCAATCGCGCTCTTGGCTCAGAAAAGGCGTCTACGATTCTGAGTCGAATTATTCCTGGCTCCTCTAATGAAGGGCTCGAAATCCTTCGTTGGATGGACGCCAAAACGATTGCCGAGTTGGTCGTGAAAGAGCACCCGCAAGTCATTGCCATCATCCTTTCGGTTCTTGACCACGACGTGGCCGCCGATGTGCTCGACTTAACGCCTCCGGAGCATCGGGTGGATATCATCCAGCGTGTTGCCAGCCTCGAGAACGTTCAGCCCTCGGCAATGGAAGAGCTCGAAGGGATCATGCAATCGCAATTAGCGGGCGGGATGGCCTCATCATCGTCTGCAGTCGACGGTATAACAACGGCCGCCAACATCCTGAACTTCGTTAAATCGGATCTTGAAGCAAGCATCATGTCCGATTTGGCGAGCAGAGATGAAGAAATGGCAACCCAGATTTCAGACAGTATGTTCACCTTCGAGAAACTCGCAGGTCTTGATAACCGCGCAACCACCACCATTCTGGCCAATATCGAACAAGATATGCTTATGGTTGCACTCAGAGGCGCCGACGACGAAGTACAAGAGAAGTTTTTCAACAACATGTCTGCACGACAGCGCGAGATATTCCAGGACGACATGGAGGCATTGGGGCCTGTGCGCTTAAGCGACGTAGAAGAGGCGCAGCGTACCATTATGCGTATAGTCAGAAAACTTTCGGATTCCGGCGAGATTATGCTGGCAGGTGTTGGCGATGACTTTGTCTAAAACGCCATTTCAGCGCGACAAACTGCTAGCCACTCAGGACACCAATTCAGGAAGCTTTGTCCCAACTAGAGCAACGCCGCCCGTTACTTTTGCGCACACAAAGGTGGCGGACAGCACACCTGAAACGCAAATTAAGGTCGATGTTGTCGAAGAGATACCGAAGATAACGCTTGCTGAACACGAAAAGCTATTGCAAGACGCGCTTCAGCAAGCACAGGAGGCAAGCGAGCAAGCCTATGAGCAAGGCAAGCAGGACGCGGCGCAGGAGCTCAAAGCGATGCTCGATGAAGAAAAGGTGCATTTAAATAAGCTGTGCGATTCGTTTGCGCAGCTCATAGATAATAAACACACCTTATATGAACCACTTAAAAAACTCAGCCTAAGACTCGCCGAACTGCTCGTTCAGGGCGAACTGACAGCGGATAGCGGCTACATCGATCGCCTTTTACAGATTACCCTAGATGCGATAGATAATAGTCCGCACTCACATATTGAGCTGACCATAAACCCAGAGGACCATCCGCTTCTTGGAGAAACAATCCACCGATTCAACCAGATTAAATGGACACACGATACCCAGCTGGCGAGGGGCAGCGTAAGAGCCATTTCGAATGATATTGTGGTCGAAAATTTATTTACGGATCGCCTGCATGATCTTCAAAAGCAGCTGGGGCTCGCAGTGTTTGAACCTTTGGTTCTAGAAACAAATTCAGTTACCCAGCCAGAAGAAGCAAAGCCAAAATCTAGATCAAAGGCAAAGCCAAAGGCAGAGACAGAGACAGAGACAGAGACAGAGACAGAGACAGAAACAGAGACAGAGACCAAACCACGAGCGTCTACAAAAACCAGAGCAAAGACAAGAACCAAAACAAGCCTAAAAAGCGATGCGAGTTCAACAAAAGCTGGCGCTACTGGGCCCAACGATCAGGTCATCGATTCATGAGCTTAGCGAGTCATATTGACCACATACTCCCCAACCTGGAGCGCCCCGAGCCCACGGTGCACGGCCGCGTTTCTAGAGTCGTTGGAATGACGATCGAGGCTCGAGGCATGAGAGCACCCATTGGCGCTTTGTGTGAAATACAGTCTCATTCAGGCCCGCCAATCATCGCTGAAGTGGTAGGCTTTCAAGCACAAACTCTTGCGCTGATGCCCGTCACGGAGATCCACGGCCTCGAACCGGGTGCGCGCATACGCAGATCGGCCATGTCCGACCGAGTTTCAATTGGTCAAAACCTTTTAGGTCGAGTCACAGATGCACTCGGAGCACCCATAGACAAACTGGGTCCCATTCCAACCCTGGAGAGCCTTCCGGCCAGTGGGACGACCGTATCACCTCTTGATCGAGCCCCCATCACCTCGATCCTCGATACGGGGGTTCGAGCGATCAATGCATGTTTCACAATCGGGAAAGGCCAAAGAATGGGGCTTATCGCTGGATCCGGTGTCGGCAAAAGTATGCTATTGGGCATGCTGACGCGGAATACCAACGCCGATGTTGTAGTAATCGGTTTAATCGGTGAACGAGGCCGAGAAGCACAGGAGTTTGTAGAGCAAATACTTGGTCCAGAAGGGCTTCGCAAATCGATTGTTGTAATTGCACTTGCTGACAGTTCACCCATCATGCGGCGAAAAGCAGCCGAACGAGTTCACCTAATTGCTGAGCATTTTCGTGACCAAGGAAAAGACGTACTCCTGCTATGCGACAGCCTGACCCGCGTGGCTCACGCCCAGCGTGAGATTGGCTTAGCAACGGGCGAACCCCCGACAACCAAGGGCTATCCGCCCTCCGTATTTAGTTTGTTGCCAAAGCTAATAGAACGTGGCGGTAACGGTCGCGCGGGCTCGGGCTCGATAACCTCATTCTACACCGTATTGGCTGAAGGGGATGATCGCGCGGACCCCATTGTCGACATTAGTCGCGCCTCTCTCGACGGACAGATCATGCTATCACGTGAACTGGCCGATGCAGCGCACTACCCCGCGATTGATCCTTTGGGCTCTCTATCACGCCTAATGCATCAGTTGGTGCCGGATTCTCAGCGTTTTTGTGCCGGGCGACTCAGATCCCTGTGGTCACAGTATCAACAAGCAAAAGATCTGATCGATATCGGCGCTTACCAAAAGGGGAGCAATCCCGAATTGGACTCAGCAATCGCACTGATGCCAGAAATAGTCCGCTTCCTGCAACAGGATTACTCTGAATCCGTAAGTTATCATCAATCGGAAGAATCTCTTGAGCGATTACTGGATGACCTCGAATGAATACACAACGATGGGAAAAACTGGAGATCATGGCGAGGAATCGGCGAGACGATCACTTCAAGGTCGTCACGCACCTGTTGCAGCAAGAGGCAGAGCAGCTCAATCAAATGAGCCAACTGAGCGACATGATTTGCGACTATCAGTCGCAACTGAGAGAACTGCAATCTCAGCCACATAAACCGTCTCAAGCCATTTCGCTCTATCAGTTCATTGCACGGGTCGAGGAATTCAAGAATTCAACTGAGGGGCGGCTTGATACGATTCGCGCCAAAATCCGTGAGGCGCAAACCAAACTCGTAAACCTAGAAAAAGAGCGACTCAAATTTTCAAGTCTCCAATCAAAAGCCACTGTGCTGAGTAATAAGCGAGCGGCTATAGAAGAGGAGAAACAGCAAGAACAGGTCATTGTGAATCGCTACGCTCGAACGGCGAGCGACTTTGGCACAGCTTTTGCGAACGACAACTAAAACGAAGCGCTGCAGAAGCAGCGGCAATAATGGGACACAGTGCCCTTGGGAAAGGACCCAATACAAATGAATCTATCGGATACATCGATACGCTGGATAAACTCAGAGCCCGCGAGCAGTCCGAACCGACCAAGTAAGGGGCTTACCAACGGTGCTGCTAGTTTTACTGGCGCCTTTACCGAGCAATTCAACGCGATTAAGACACGGCAAACTTTTGCCGCTTCCGGCGGCTCCATGCCGGCATTGCCGCTTGAGCAAGATCTAAACCCAGATCCTGCAGGCACACCCGCAGCAACGACTCCACTCGAGGCGAAAGCAGGCACATGGCTGGGACAAGCCGCTTCAGTGCCCAAGGAAACACAGGCACCCAAACCCCTTGTGCAAGCGCCAACGCCTGCATCCCCATTTGAATCGAAGGTGACTACCCAGGCCCCTGATATCAACTCCGGATCAATATCGTCGCACAGTAGCATTCGCGATTCGGTACTTTTAGAAAAAAGCACGCTTTCAGACCCCGAAAAGCATCGAATCGCTGGACAGGCAAATCCTGATTCTTCGCCAATATCACAATACAATGGAAACTTGGCTGCCGCAGGTCAAGTAAGGACAACAAATAACCACATCTCAATAGAAAAGGGACAAGAAACTAAGACCAATATCAGCCCATCGGCTCAACCTCCACTGAACGAGCGTTTTGACGCCCCAACGCGTGCCGGAGTGATCGCTGCATTCAACAGCGCTGAGAACGCTCCCACAAGAGGTGCCACAAACGCCACACTCAACGAAGGTAAGAGCGCTCCTGCACAACCCGCTCAACTTGCTACCCTCGACATATCTGACGGTATCGCTGCTCCGAGCTCTTTAGATCGTTCAGTGCTCTCGAACACTGCCGGGCGAGCGAATCAAGTGGCAACAACGGGCCCACGATTAGCACCCTCAGTTGCGCCGGCACCTTCACTTGAGTTTTCGGCTACGCCCTCCCCAACCGCTGCGCACGCACCACATAGAACGGCAATATCAATGGGAGCGCCAACGGTAACGACCCCATCATCGCTGAGCGCAACACCGATCGCTGCACAAGTCTCAGACGAAACGACACAGGTGCAGCCAGCCCTGCAGAGCGCAAGCCTGGAAAATACAGCGGAAGCCGGCTTATCAAATGAGGCATCAACAGCAATTACCGTTGGCAATCCCAAAAGCAGTTCAGCACAAATCGATTCAACAAGGGGCTCCGAGCCAACCATTAGAAGAGACGTATCAGAGTCAACTACCAAAATTATCCAAAATCGCGTCGATAGCTCAGCTGAAACGACTGATGCCAAGCTGGGGCAGCCTATTAGCGAGCACAACCCGGTGAACTTATTAGCGCAAGAGATCACCGCTGCGCAGGGGTCGATGATAGGAAAAAGCGCATCGAATGCCGAGCGAGCAGCCACGATACCACCCAAAGCAGAGAATTTAACAACGCACCCGGTTGCCGATCCTACGAATGCAACGATTAGCACAATGGCATCAAAGCAAAACTGGGCTGCAAGTAACAAACCGACCACACAGCAAATAACGAACACGGCAAGTGACGTTGGTTCAGCACAACTAGCCGGCGCCACTGCGGTGACTTCGCCGGAATCCGGCGCCATATCACCGGTAGCGAATAGTGCAGCAAAAGGAGCACCAGTATCATTAGCGGCAGCATCACCGGCATCATTAGCGGCAGCAACTCCGGCATCACCGGCATCACCGCCATCACCGGCATCACCGGCATCACCGGCATCACCGGCATCATTAGCAAAAGCTTTGCCGGAAGCAACGCCGTCAACAACAGCAGCATCGGCATCATTAGCAAAAGCTTTGCCGGTAGCAACGCCGTCAACAACCGCAGCATCAGTAACAACTCAGACTACGACTCTTGAAACTCGTACAGACTTACCAGCTACCCTAACAAAGACAGAAGCAACACAGGGAAATGCCGACCTAAGTAAAGCGACTCAATCTGAGGCATTTCCTGAGCGGACCGTAGCCTCAAACAAGACGATACCCGTTGTGCAGCTTAACGACGCAACCATGAATCTCATCGTGGCGCAATGGACAAAAGCACGATTGAATCCAGAGTCGCCCGATGTTCACACGGGTTTACCAGAGCTTACAGCAGTCAACGCGCCCCAGGACCGTTCGACAACGGAAGCTCTGGCGCTTCGAACACCTCGAGCCGAGACCGACACGTCTACCTTGAGCCAGAAATTTGCCGAACAACTGGGTCAGCGCCTAACTCGGGAACTCAGCAGTACCCCGTGGCGTGCTGAGCTTGAGCTGCACCCCAAAAGCCTAGGTCGCATTGATATTCAGCTTGATTTTGTCAACGGCCAGCTTGAGGGACATTTTCAAAGCGGCAACGCTCTGACACGTGAGTTGATGCAAGACAGCCTTCCACGGCTACGCGAGTTACTCCAAAACAGTGGGCATACAAATGTACAACTTGATGTTGGGTCGGGAGGCGCCAGTTCGAGCGGTGAAAGAGGATCGGCACACGCGAGTGGCGATGGTCAAGCGCCAAAAATTCGCATTACTCAAGGTGAAGAATCTCACCAAAACAGTCCAATGAAGAGCCAGTCCGAAGAGGGCTTTGATCTTTTCGTTTAGCATTTAATCTGTCATCATGTGTCGACGTGCAATCTTGACAAAGACCCGCTTCTCAGAGGCCCTGAAACATGCATGTAACAAGTAGGAATATCTAAATGAATCCAATCATTATAGGGGTAGCAGCGATACTCATCCTCGCCGGCGCGATCGGTGGTGGCTTAATGGTGAGCGGTGTTTTGGATGGACCCGACGTCTCCGCTGAGGAAGCACTGTCAAGCATGGAGTCCCGCGATAAAAAAACCGAAGCGCCGGATGACGTGATCGAGCCATTGTATCATGAGATGGCCCGCCCGCTCCTGACCAACGTGAAAGGCTCGCGCAAAATGATGCAGGCAAAGATCGCACTTATGACGAGAGACCCCGACATCGTCACTCTGGCCATCAAACATGAATACGCAATTCGTGCTGGCGTATTGGAGCTTTTGGGCGAACTGACCGAGGAAGAGACAATCTCGCCGACGTTCCGCGCCGACCTTTCCATAGCACTGCGTGATAGCGTAAACAGAACGCTTGAAGACGTAACGGGCAATGGCGGTGTTGACGAAGTCCTCTTCACAGAATTAGTGGTTCAATAGGTCAGCAAGGTCAATAGTATATGAGCCAACCCCTACTATCTGCGGAAGAACTCGACGCCCTCGCTCACGGTTTAGACGACGGCACCATCACAACGGATAAAGGTCTTAACACAGACGCGAACGTCGTATCGTATGACCTCGCCCGCGATCATAGCACCACAACCATAAATACACTGGCGATCGATCTGCTTATGGAACGGATGGCGCGCCAACTTAGACTCGGGCTTCAGACTTCCCTTCGCTCAG
>JAUHWV010000311.1 GCA_030427335.1 Gammaproteobacteria bacterium
TCGATATCGCCCAAGTTCTCAAGGAAGCGGCCATCACTCTCGTTTTGTTTGGAACCGTATAGGTACTTCTCAGAGGAACGGCCCCACGCGCGAAGCATGAGTGCGCGATCCCACAGCTTAGGGTCATTTACAGCTACCAAGCCGCCATTGCCCAAGCAGGTGATGATGTGAAAGATCGAGAAGCTGGTGATACTGATATCAGCACGCTCACCGGCGGGGCGACCGCGGTAGTGACCACCCAAGGTGTCAGCGCTATCCTCCACTAGGTAGAGGCCGTGGCGATCGGCGATATCGCGCAGGCGATCCCAATCGGGCATGCCGCCCACCAGGTTAGGGATCAGCATCGCTTTGGTTTTTTCGGTGATGTTGCGCTCGATTTTATCGATATCGATCTGGTATGTGTTCGGCTCAACGTCAACTAGAACCGGTACGCAGCCATTATGCACGATGCTTGAGATGTCGGTGCCGAAAGTGAGGGTTGGGGTAATAATCTCTGAGCCTTTTGGCAGGTCAAGCAGGCGGATCGCCAGCATTAGGGCGCTGCTGCCGGAGTTCACCATCACGCCGTATTCTTTGCCCAAGAGCTTCGCCGCGCGTTTCTCAAAAGTGGCTGTTTGTTCGCCGACGACCATGCTGGTTTGCATGACTTTAACTACAGCGTCGATTTCTTTTTGGTCGAGCATGGCGCCGCCGTAGCGGATTTCTCTTGGTTCGATCATGGTGCGTTCCTTTTATTAATTTTGTTTCGGTTTTTGGTTGTGGGCTCTCATCTAGCCTAGGTTCTAAGTCTTGTTCTTGATCCAACATGTCTTCTGGATTTGGATAACATGGTCAGAATAAGCTCACTGAGCGCAATCAATAGATGCAAATTCGATCAACAGAATTGCAGAATTGCTCAATAGAAAGATGTAACTCCTCAGGAAATAATCCGGATCCACCGACAACTCCTTCGCTCTCAACACCAATAGAGCTAAAATCGTGCGGAAATACCGTACATTTTGAGACCGTCACGGATACTATCAGCGTCAACAAGTTCAGAGACAACCTAAAGACTGTAGTTGGAGCAGGTAATCAGCCGGCATGAACCCGTGAAAGTGACAAGACGAGCAGGCCAAGACTTTGTCGTAGTAAGCGCAGAAGACTGGGAGCGAGAGCAAAAAACCCTCTACGTGCTCCAAAACAAAGACCTAATGAGGCAAATAGCCGAGCCGCTTGATACGCACACACGCAAAAAAAGGGCGAGCGATAGCGACAACGGAACTCGATGAAATCCTTGATCTTTGAGGGAAAGACATGCCTTTCATCGGGGCGAAGTGCACTCCGACCCCTTCGTATCGACACCCAGCGACTTTAGCTAAAAATCACAAACTACCCACTATCGTTCGAATCCAAGTGGCCTCGTTAATAAAACCGGTGCCCCACTCGGCCCACTTAGCATCAAGCCCTGCTGCAACAATGTCATCCACCGACTTACCCGCATCAAAGGCAGCCCGCACCTCGGCAACGGTCGCAACCAGCATCGCATGATAGGCCTCTAGTTCGGCCTTACCCGCCAAAGGACCGTGTCCCGGCACGACTTGTGTCGCGTCATCGATGCGAGCCAATACCGAAGCCACGTTTTGGGTGTAGCTCAACACATTGCCGCCTGACTCGATGTCCACAAACGGAAAGCGACCATTAAAAAAATGATCGCCCATGTGCACCACGTTATCGTTGGTAAAGAACACCATCGAATCGCCATCAGTGTGTCCCGCGCTAAAATGTTCCACCACGATGGCCTCACTGTTCAC
>JAUHWV010000089.1 GCA_030427335.1 Gammaproteobacteria bacterium
CAGCTTGGTTCACTCGACTGACTTGATCGATATAGGGCCCTAGACCGAGCTCATCAAGAACCTTTTGTGCGGGGCCCTCTTCTCGCAGCCGACCTACCAGACGCAAACGCAAATCGGGAAAGCGCTCCCGCAGTAACGCGAACGCCCGCAGAGCATAAACCACGCCTTTTAGAGCCGTATCACTGGAAGCCGTGATCATAACCCGATTAGGGTCTTTAACCTGGCCCGGTAAGGGCCTAAATATCTCAGTATCTGTACCAATACCTGTAACGACCATACGAGCCGCGTTAACGCCGAACTCTCTTTGAATATCGAGCGCTGCCGACTCAGACACCGCGAACGTGCGCTGGATCTGTTGCGCCACAGGAATTTGCATACGCAAAAACGAATGCCAGCGACGAATCAACAAACGCCGCCACCAGACCGACTCGGCCTGTAACGCTAGGCGAAGATCACTACTGATGGGGTGATGGATGGTCGCAACCACGGGATAGCCAAGAGATTCCAGGGCTAACACCCCCGAAGCGAGGGTTTGATTATCATGCACGATATCGTATTCGGGGCGGAATCGCTTGAAATGGCGCAAGACTCGGCGACCAAAGGTGTAGGGCTCAGCAAACCCCCCCGTTAACTTGCTAAACCATTCAATTACGTTACTCAGAGAAGTCAGGTGATGTAGGCGTAAGGACCGCAAGCCGTGCTCGTACAAATCCAAACTGGGCAACGTAATTAAGGCCACACGTGGATCAAGCTGGGGGTAGGGAGGCCCCGATATCACATCAACTTCGACGCCTTCATTTACCAAAGCAGCGGATAAGGCGCTGACATAAATGCCTTGCCCTCCACTATAGGGATGGCTGCGGTAGCTCAATAGCGCTACGCGGAGCGGCTTCTCTTTCATATAAGGCCGAACGACAGCTGGCGTTTAGGAATGCATCGCTGCGGCACGTTCAATAAACGCTTGAACGTCTTGCATGACCTGTTCACGCTCGGGCTCGTTAAAGATCTCGTGATAAAGGCCGGGATAGCCTTGATATTCACGCAATTCGGAAGTCACTCGCTCTACGAACGCCTTCGATAGTGCAGGCGAGGTCATGACATCGCCCTCGCCATGAAATATTTTGAACGGAAGCTTTATTTCCGCCGCTCGAGCGTTCACATTCTCCAGCGTAGCAAACAGCTCCGTTACGAGACGCGCACTGATTTTGCCGTTGTGGACAAGCGGATCTGCTTTGTAAGCTTCCACTACATCCGCCGAGCGCGATATTTGACTCGCATCGAGCTGCATGGCGCCCAGCTTCGGCAACAGCAACGACAGCAGCTGCATTATTTTCTGCTGCCATACTGGGGGAGCGGGATCAATACCCAAGGCAGGGCCGGATAATACCGCACTCTGGAAACGATCTTGCGCACGCAGTAGGTAAGCCGCTGAAATCAAACCGCCTAAACTGTGGCCTAGTAGTACCTTCGGGGTATCTGGGTAGAGCGCCTCGGCTTGATTGACCAAAGCATCAAGGGGTCCTAAGTAATCTTCGAATGAGCTCAAATGACAGCGCGTGCCTGGGGATAAGCCATGACCAATGTGATCGAGCGCCACAACCGCGGTGGCGCGTGCATTGAAAAACTCAGCAAGCACCTCGTAACGGCCGCTATGCTCGCCCAAACCATGCACCAGAACGACAACGCGTTCGGCCTTCGCAACCGGCCAGTGACGCCAAAAAATGCCATCATCAAAATGTTGTTCTAGCGCACCTGCGTGCATGATCTCGCCCTCTTGAGTTACGCGACTTCAGTTCGCCATTGTGGGTTTTCAGTTCGCTTGCCACGGACCGAATCAAAGTACATTGTTTGAAGCTTCTCAGTGATCGGCCCACGTGATCCAGACCCGATTGCGCGGCTGTCGAGCTCGCGGATAGGCACGACCTCTGCCGCCGTGCCGGTAAAAAACGCCTCATCGGCGATGTACACTTCGTCACGAGTAATCCGCTTTTCGCGAACAGTTAAGCCAATTTCCTGTGCCAACTCAATCACGGTCGCGCGGGTAATACCCTCTAAGCATGAGGTCAACTCCGGTGTATACAGCACACCATTTTTGACCATGAAAAAGTTTTCACCGCTACCCTCAGCGACGTAACCTTCGTTATCAAGCAATAGCGCTTCTTCTGCGCCACTTTCGATTGCTTCTCGCAGCGCCAACAAACTGTTGATGTACTGACCATTCGCTTTCGCCTTACACATAGCGATGTTTACATGGTGCCGAGTGTAAGAAGAAGTACGAACCTTAATGCCGCGGTTGCGTGCCTCTGGATCCATGTAAGACGGCCACTCCCAAGCGGCAACCATCACGTGCGTTTGCAGCTGATCGGCCCTCAGACCCATACCTTCAGATCCAAAGAAACACATCGGCCGCAAGTAAGCCTCCGGCAGACCGTTTTCGCGGACAACCTGCTTCTGCGCCTCGTTGATGGTTTCCTTATCAAAAGGCATTTTCATCATCAGAATTTTGGCGGAATTAAAAAGGCGATCGGTGTGCTCTTGCAGCTTGAAAATGCACGTGCCGCGGTCATCGGTGTGGTAGGCACGAACGCCTTCAAAGCAACCCAATCCGTAATGCAAAGTGTGAGTCAACACATGCACCTTGGCGTCTTGCCACGGCACCATCTTTCCATCTAGCCAAATCAACCCTTCTCGATTGGCGAAATCCATCACCTACTCCCCAAAATTATCATCAAACCAATGCTGCCATCGCGCGCTCACTTTTTCGCGAAGAGACGCCCACTGCGCCGCGTCGACTTTGCCTGGCAGCTCTTGCAAAGCTCGCTCGTGTGTCGCGGAACGATAGGCAAGGTAAGCCTCACGAAGATCCTCAGTCGCAAGAGTAGACACCAATCCTGAATCTGCGAGCGACTCTAACTGACGCACATTGTCAGTCCAATCGGACAGGCTAGGATATAAATGAGACCACGCTAACAGCGCATATTGCACCATAAATTCGATGTCAACGATACCACCCGCGCTCTGTTTAAGATCAAAGACGTCACTTTTTGTGTCAATATCTAAATGTTCACGCATTTTGGCTCGCATAGCCCTGACTTCATCCGCTAAATTTTCGCGATCGCGGGGCCTAGCTAAGATCTCGCGACGCACCCGATCAAATTCGCCACCCAAAGCGGGATCTCCGGCAACAAAACGCGCCCGACTCAGAGCCTGATGCTCCCACGTCCAGGCTTCTTCCGTTTGATATTTCTCGAACGCCGACAACGAGGCCACAAGCATTCCGGAGTTGCCGGAGGGGCGAAGCCGCATATCGACTTCGTATAGGATGCCAAGCGTCATCCGCGTCTCCAGAATATGAATGATGCGCTGGCCTAAGCGGGTGTAGAAACGTGCGTGATCAATGGCGCGTTCGCCTCGCGTCATACCTTGGGCGGGTGCATCGTATAAGAACACCAAATCGAGATCCGAAGAATAGTTGAGTTCCAGCCCACCCAACTTGCCATAAGCAATCATGCAAAAGCCTGTACCCTTGGAATCAATCGTGGGCTCGCCGTGTTTAGCGACCATATCATTCCAAGCGATCTCTAACACTCGCTCAAGAATTACCTCAGCAATGAAAGTTAAGTTGTCACTCACTTTCATTAAAGGCAAGACACCTGCAATTTCACTTGCCGCGACACGCAGAACTTGAGCTGCCTTGAAGTACCTCAGGCCATCCATCTGAGCTTCTAGGTCTTGCAAGGGAATGGATTTCAGGTGCAGAGCCAGTTCATGGCGCAACCGCGCCTTGTCCGGCGCGTGATAAAGCCGATCCACATCGAGCAACTCATCCAACAAGGCGGGCCGCTGTGCCAATTGCTTCGCGATCCACGGGCTCGCTGCACACAAACGCACGAGTTCACGCAGAGCAGAGGGATTTTCAACTAAAAGCAGCAGATAGGCGCTTCGGCGTAAGATGGACTCCACCAAGGGTAAGAGTCGCTCTAAAGTCAAATCGGGGTCTGGCAGATCTTTGCAGGCATCGAGCAATTTGGGCATCGCCAGATCGAGCCTGCGCCTCGCCTCTACCTGCAGCGACTTAACCACTGAGCTTAAGATTAACTTATTCAAATTCTCAGCCGTTCGAACGAGATGATTAAAACCTAATTCGCTAAGCTGCTCGGGCTCGAGCTGGTCCCAGAATTTGCCACCTTGCCCTTCTTCTGTACCTTCGGGCGCGGCAATGAGGTCTGAAAAATGTGTTTGAACTCGTGTTCGATGCGCATTTAAGCTGAGCACAAACTCCGCATAAGTATCAAAGCCCATAACAGATGCGAGCGCATTTTGACTCGAGGGCTCCTCCGGCAATCGCTGAGTTTGCTTATCTTGGTAGCCCTGAATCGCATGTTCTGTATTGCGCAAAAACCAGTAGGCTTCACGTAATTCAGAGACCGCTTGACTGGGCAAACAACCCAGTTCTTCACAGGCATGCAACACGCTCATTAAATCGCGGGCTTGAAGACTTTCATCCCGCCCACCACGAATTAACTGAAAACACTGCCCAATGAACTCAATTTCGCGAATCCCGCCAGAGCCAAGCTTCACATCATTCTGCTGACCTTTGCGAATGACTTGCTCGGCAATCATTCGTTTCATGTCGCGCAAAGATTCGATGACGCTAAAGTCAATGTAGCGTCTAAAAACAAAGGGTTTCAACATCGCCCGCAGCTCTTCTACATCCTCTGAGCGACCGCATACGGCGCGGGCTTTGATCATCGCGTAGCGCTCCCAATCACGGCCTTGATCTTGGTAGTAGGACTCAAAAGAAGCGAAGTTCATAACCAGAGAGCCACTCTCGCCGTAAGGGCGCAAACGCATATCAACTCTGAAAACAAACCCATCTGCCGTAACCGTATCCAGCAAGCCAATAATCCGCTGACCCACTTTTATAAAGAATTCCTGATTGGAGAGGCTGCGGCGAGCACCTTCTGTCTCACCCGACTCTGGATACACAAAAATCAAATCGATATCAGACGAGAGATTGAGCTCATGGGCTCCGAGTTTTCCCATCGCAAGAATGACGAGTTGCTGTTTACGGCCGGAGTCGCGCCCGATAGGCGTCCCAAACCGCGACTCAATTTCAGTGAAAGCAAGATCGTGCGCTTTGTTAATACAAAAATCCGCCAGCAGAGAGACTTGGGCCACGGTTTCAACGGCATCGCAGGCCCTTGAAAAATCACGCCAAATAAATCGCGCCATCAACCGGTTTCGCAATTTTCGCAAGCGTGACTCAGGGCTGAGAGACTGCTCCAGCAGACACCACTGAGACTCAATGTGATCAAGACTAAGCGGGCCTGACCATGAATCGAGCGCAAAGTCTGTGGCAACCCAGCTCCAATGTTGGGTAAGTGCCGAACCGAGATAGGGGCTCTGCTTAACAAGCTGTTCCGCCTTACTTTGACAACCAGCGAAGACCTCCTGCCATGCGGGCAAGCCCTCGCGCGCTGCCATTTCATTGATCGCCTCAACCACCCTATCAAGGCCGTCTGTCATCTTCTGCCCCGTAAACACGCTATTCATGATTCAAGGACGACATCCTACGGTCTAATGAGAGCAACATCTAGCGTAGCCGTCGTGAATAAAACAGAAGTGTGACACAGGGCAAGGCTTTGCCTATACTGCGCGTCAAAAGGAGCCGCTTTGGCTAAAAGCGAGAAGCGACAGGCGCACAGGTGAAATTGAAACATTGTAACAAAACCGTCACATATGCCTTGTTAGAATCGTCGCTGTTTGATCCGCAAGACTGACGCGACCAGCCAATTAGAGAGAGGTCACACCCGTGGAAGTAATCCAAAACTATGGCTCCATTCTGCTTATACTGGCCTGCATTTTCGGCTTCTTTATGGCTTGGGGTATCGGTGCTAACGACGTAGCCAACGCGATGGGCACTTCCGTCGGTTCAAAGGCAATCACCATCACTCAAGCAATCTTAATCGCCATGATATTCGAGTTCGCTGGTGCCTATCTTGCGGGTGGTGCGGTAACGGATACCATTCGAAAAGGAATTATTGATCCAGCGGTATTTGAGGGGCAATCGCACCTTCTTGTTTACGGCATGATGTCGGCATTACTAGCCGCGGGTACGTGGCTCTTGATTGCAAGTATCAAAGGCTGGCCAGTATCCACGACTCACTCCATTGTTGGCGCAATTGTCGGCTTCTCAGCTGTGGGTATTTCGGTTGACGCCGTAGCGTGGCCGAAAATTGGTACCATTGCCGCAAGCTGGGTGGTATCGCCTCTCGTAGCCGGAACCATATCGTATCTTCTCTTTACCAGCGTCCGCGCTATCATACTTGACCGTGAAGATCCCTTCCACAGAGCAAAAAAATACGTTCCTTTTTACATGTTCTTGGTCGGCTTCATGATTGCCATGGTCACCTTGACCAAAGGCTTGAAGCACGTCGGTATCAAGATTGATATGGGCTTAGGGTCCAGCTTCGCCAATGCGATCCCCGTGGCGGCGCTAATCGGCGTCATCGTTGCTCTGGTAGGTGCTCAACTGCTGAACCGCATTCACAGAAACAACCCGAACGCAGAGCCTTCCTCAGCCGATGTCGAGCGTGTATTCGCCATTCTCATGATTTTTACAGCCTGTTCAATGGCGTTCGCGCACGGATCTAACGACGTCGCCAACGCAGTGGGTCCCTTGGCTGCTATTGCCGGCGTGATTCAGTCAGGCGGCCAGATTGTGGCTAAGTCAGCAATGCCATGGTGGATTCTGCTGACGGGTGCCATCGGTATCGTGATTGGTTTGGCAACTTACGGCTGGAAAGTCATACAGACCATTGGTAAGCGTATCACCGAGCTTACCCCGAGCCGCGGTTTTGCTGCCGAACTGGGCGCCGCTACGACGGTCGTGTTTGCTTCGGCCACCGGTCTCCCGATCTCAACCACCCACACACTGGTTGGCGCCGTGCTGGGTGTAGGCTTAGCGCGAGGCATCGGCGCAATCGACCTAAGAGTTGTCGGATCCATTTTCGCGTCTTGGTTGGTGACTTTGCCCGCCGGCGCTTTACTCTCGATTATTTTCTTCTTCTTCTTTAAAGGGCTGTTTGGTGGCTAACGGCCCAAGCGACCCAAAGACTGTACTAGAACAACTCAGAGAGCTAATCGAGACACCATCGGTTAGCTCTACCGATCCAGCTTGGGATCAAGGCAATATCGCTCTAATAAAGCGCTTAGCTCAATTCGCTGAGCAGGCTGGGTTCGACGTTCAGATTCAAACTCTGGACGGACTTCCTAACAAAGCAAATCTAATCGCAACAAAAGGCGCTGGCACCGGCGGGCTCGTGCTTGCAGGCCACAGTGATACGGTTCCGTTTGACGCCGGCCGCTGGGATAGCGACCCGTTGAAGCTGTCGGAACGAGATAACCGCTTATACGGCCTCGGCACCTCAGACATGAAAGGGTTTTTCCCTCTCGCCCTCGCAGCTGCAGCAAACTGTAGCGCGAGGGATCTAAAGGCACCGATTACGCTCATCGCAACCGCAGATGAAGAAAGCACCATGGCGGGGGCTCGAGCACTCCTGAAATCGCAAATCCACCAAGCACGTGCCGTTATTATCGGTGAACCGACCTCTCTACGACCAATACGCATGCACAAAGGCATGCTTATGAGCCGAATCGTTGTAACGGGGCGTTCGGGGCATTCGTCGAACCCTGCATTGGGTAATAACGCACTCGATGGCTTGCACTCAGTGATGACCGAATTAATAGCCCTTAGACGCTCGTGGCAGAGCTTATACAACCATCCCGCCTTCGAAATAAGCTACCCCACACTCAATTTTGGACACGTGCACGCAGGCGACTCACCCAATCGCATTTGCGCTCACTCGGAGTTGCACTTTGATTTGAGATTAATTCCAGGCGTGCCTCTAGAGGAAATAACGACGGTCTTTCAAAATATCTGCGAACGCATTGCACAGGAGACCCAGCTGGATATCCGCTGGGAACCACTCATGGATCCCGTGCCGCCGTTTGAAGAAGGCGCCGACTCCGCTTTGATTCGTTTGGCCGAGTCTTTGAGTTCAAGCGAGGCGACAAGCGCCCTATTTGCAACCGAGGCCGGTTTCTTCAAAGCACTGGGCGCGGAAGCCGTTGTTATGGGCCCAGGCTCGATCGATTTGGCGCACCAGCCAAATGAATACCTGAGATTAGATGAGCTCCAACCCGCAATTACGTTTATCGAGCGTGCAATCCATCATTATTGCGCCTGAGTACGCTGTACGCGCGGTCCCGTTCGTACGATAATAGCGCCATGCCAAATCGATCGCACATTCAGTGGTTTAGAAGCACCACGCCCTATATCAACGCACACAGAGGTAAAACCTTTGTAGTGGCGATTTCGGGTGAGTGTCTGGAAAGCGAACAATTAACGCCCATCCTGCAAGACTTAGTGTTACTTAACACTTTGGGCGTCAGGGTGATCGTGGCTTATGGAGCCCGCCCCCAAGTAAACGAGCAGCTGCAGCGCGAAGGTCGTAATTCGCTGTTTGAACAAGATCTTCGCATCACCGATGCGCAGGACTTAGACCTGATCAAAAACGCGGTTGGGAAGTTACGCCATGATCTAGAGGCGCGCTTATCGATGGGCCTACCCAATTCACCGATGCAGGGTGCGCGGGTAAGGGTGTGCTCAGGCAACTTTGTTATGGCGCAGCCCGTAGGGGTGCTGGAAGGGACAGATTATCTTCACACCGGCCGAGTACGCCGGATCGATGCCGTTGGTATCACTAAGCAGCTCGCCGAAAACAACTTAGTTCTTCTACCACCCTTGGGTTATTCGCCCACTGGAGAGAGCTTCAATTTGTCGCTTGAAGACGTTGCAGTCCGCGTTGCAACGGATTGCCGAGCGGACAAATTGATTTGGCTGATGAACCCCGACGTCATCCGCGACTCAGATGGTGACCCCATTCGCGAACTTGCCGTCAGCGAAATCCACTCTATTAAGGTTGAAAAACGAGAAGCCGTGCTCCTGCAAGCGTCAGCAAGAGCCTGCGCAGGCGGCGTAGAGCGTTGCCACATCATTGGATTCGAGAGTGAGGGTGGCCTGCTACTTGAGCTGTTTACCCACGATGGTGCAGGCACACTGGTGTCTCGCAATCTTTATGAGCAATGCCGGCAAGCGAATATC
>JAUHWV010000312.1 GCA_030427335.1 Gammaproteobacteria bacterium
CGGTATCATACACATTCTGTTTTTGGGGAGCTATGAATGCGCGTTATCAGTTTCAGTGCCGACGGTCTTAAAGAAGCCGAAAAAGCGGGCTTTTATGAGTGGGTGCGCGACCAAGACGCCGACTTTATCTGCATTCAAGATATACGATGCTCAGAGTATGACTTGCGCAAAGACAGCTTTTTCCCGCGCGAATACAACGCCTATTTTTTCGATAATCTCGACAATTCGAAAGAAGAAGGGGTAGCGATCTACTGCAAAGAGCTCCCCAAGGCCATCATGACAGGACTAGGCTTCACCGAGTTCGATATGGAGGGCCGTTACATCCAAGCCGATTTCGGTAATATCAGTATCGGCTCACTTCTGGCCCCCCATGCGGCACCAAATGACGAAGCAGCTAAAGCTCGGAAAAACGAGTTCTATCAACTTTTGGTGGCGCATCTCGAAAAGGTTTCGCACAAGCGCCGCGAGTTCATTATCTGCGGCAACTGGCGGATCGCGCACACTGCTAAGGATGTCGAATTCACAGAGCGTAGAAGCAAGCTCCCCGGTTTCACGGCAGAGGAACGTCAGTGGATTGACGAGATTATCGAGCTTGGCTACGTCGATGCCTTTCGGGAAGTGAATTCCGATAGCGATGAGTATACCTTCTGGCCAGGCGGGCAAGTTGGCGTAGACGGTATGCGCACGGATTATCAGATCGTATCGAAGGGCTTGAAGTACAGCGTTGACTACGGCGTGATCTACAAATCAAAAAGCTTCTCAACACACGCGCCCGTAATCATGGATTACGACGTCGAGGTTTAACTCGACGTCGCAACTGACGGTTTAGCCCTCAGCGAGCGCGGCACGCTGGGCTTGAAACAACTCCGTAATCCCGGTCTCCGCCAGATCCAGCATATGATTCAAAGCGACTCGATCAAATGTAGCGCCCTCGGCTGTACCCTGAACTTCAATTAGGCCGCCATCCTCGCCCATAACGATGTTCATGTCGGTGTCAGCCGATGAATCCTCTGGGTAGTCCAAATCAAGCACTGGCTGCCCCTGATAAACACCAACCGACACTGAGGCAACGAGCTGAATGAGCGGGTCGGTCTTTAGCTTTTTGTCTCGCTGGAGCGTATTCAGTGCGTCCACCAAGGCAACGCACGCACCCGTAATTGACGCGGTCCTCGTGCCACCGTCAGCCTGAATCACGTCACAATCGACCGTGATGGTGTATTCACCCAGCTTTTTTAAGTCCACTACGGCGCGGAGTGAACGACCAATGAGTCGCTGAATTTCAAGAGTTCGCCCGCCCTGCTTCCCTCGCGTAGCTTCACGATCCATGCGAGAGCCGGTCGATCGCGGTAACATTCCGTATTCGGCCGTAATCCAACCTTGACCTGAACCTTTCAAGAACCTCGGCACACCTTCGCTCACAGAGGCATTACACAACACCTTAGTCTGCCCAAACTCGATCAAGACAGAACCTTCTGCATGGCAGGTGAAATTGCGGGTGATTTTAATCGCTCTGAGCTCGTTAGTTTCGCGGCCACTCGGTCGTGTCATATGTTTTTCCTCAAAAGGGTAAATGATACCAAAGCTGACTGTACGGCGAGTGATTAATTCCCAGGCCTCGGTCGTAACTGCTAGAATCCATCCGCTAAGGAGAACTTATGATTCAGAGTATGACGGGCTTCGCTCGAGTTGATGGCAACTGCGGGCCAAATGCGTTCACAATTGAGCTGAGAAGCGTAAATCAGCGCCATTTAGACATAAACACGCGCCTTCCTGAGA
>JAUHWV010000090.1 GCA_030427335.1 Gammaproteobacteria bacterium
CTGCTCAGAGTAAGCTCGGATGTAGTCCGTCGCGATAACGCAAGGACCACCGCGCTCCGACAGACACTCTGTAACATAGGCGACTTTTGCCTCACTGGCAGCGTGCAGACGGTTGTGACGTTCCACTGAGCGACCCTCTCGCGCCAACTCGTTGACGCTGGTTACGCTCCACACATCGGCAGCGACACCATAGTCTTGCTCAAGCATTTCTGCAGCGGCTTCCACTTCGCGCAGGATCGTACCCGCGCCGAGCAACTGTACGCGTTTCTTGCCGCGCTTTTTAGATACGCTGCGAGGGTACATACCCTTAATAATACCCTGCTCCACGCCTTTCGGCATTTCGGGCTGATGGTAGTTCTCGTTCATGGTCGTGATGTAGTAGAAGCAGTTTTCACCGACTTCATACATACGCCGCAAACCATCTTGAATGATTACGGCAAGCTCATAGGCGTAGGCGGGATCGTAGCTCACACAGTTGGGAATGGTTGACGCCATCAAATGGCTGTGACCGTCCTGGTGCTGCAGACCTTCACCATTCAGCGTAGTGCGGCCGGCCGTGGCGCCGACCAGAAAACCCCGTGCTTGACTGTCGCCAGCCGCCCAGGCCAAATCACCAATGCGTTGGAATCCGAACATCGAATAGTAAATATAAAACGGCACCATCGTGTAGCGGCTGGTGCTAAAAGAGGTCGCCGCCGCGAGCCAAGCTGACATCGCTCCGGCTTCGTTGATTCCTTCTTCAAGAATCTGACCTCGCTCATCTTCTTTGTAAAACATGATTTGACCGGCATCATGCGGCGTGTAGCGCTGGCCTACCGAGCTGTAAATCCCAAGCTGACGGAACATGCCCTCCATACCGAAAGTTCGCGCCTCGTCGGGCACGATGGGCACCACCCGTTCGCCCATCTCCTTGTTCTTAACCAATGTCGACAAAATACGGACAAAGGCCATGGTGGTGGAAATTTCACGTTTACCGCTACTCGCGAGTTGCGAGCTGAACGATTCCAATGATGGGATAGCCAAGCGCTCAACCGCGCTGTGACGGCTTGGCATAAGCCCATCAAGCTCTTGGCGGCGTTGCATCATGTAGCGAATTTCAGGGCTATCGGGTGATGGCCGATAATAGGGTACATGCTGCAGTTCATCGTCGCTGATAGGAATGCCGAAGCGATCTCGGAACGCCCGCAAGCTATTCATGTCCAGCTTTTTCAACGAGTGTGTTTCGTTGTTCGCCTCACCGGCCTCACCGGTACCATAGCCTTTGACCGTCATAGCCAGAATGACGGTCGGACGCTCGCGTTGCGCTACCGCCTGTGCATAGGCCGCATAGACCTTGTAGGGGTCATGTCCGCCTCGATTGAGGTACATGATATCGTCGTCCGACAAATCTTTCACAAGCTCAAGCAACTCAGGGTACTTGCCAAAGAAATGCTCGCGTGTGTAGGCGCCTCCGTTGTACTTGTAGTTCTGCAACTCACCGTCGCAGACCTCATCCATACGTTTTTGCAAGAGGCCTGTTTCGTCTTTTTCTAGCAGCGGATCCCAACGTCGGCCCCAAACCACTTTGATAACGTCCCAGCCCGCGCCCCTGAAAACACCCTCAAGTTCTTGGATGATTTTTCCATTGCCGCGAACAGGGCCATCTAATCTTTGCAGGTTACAGTTGATCACAAAGGTAAGGTTGCCGAGACCTTCACGCCCAGCCATCGAGATTGCACCCAGCGATTCGGGCTCGTCACATTCGCCATCGCCCATAAAACACCAGATATTGCGATCACCGTGATCGACTAGACCGCGCTTTTGCTGATATTTCATGACATGCGCTTGATAAATCGCCTGAATCGGGCCCAAGCCCATCGACACCGTAGGGAACTGCCAGTACTCCGGCATCAACCAAGGGTGCGGGTAAGAGGACAGTCCGTTTCCATCCACTTCGCGGCGAAAATTATCGAGTTGCTCTTCGCTCAAACGGCCTTCCAAATAAGAGCGAGCGTAGATGCCCGGTGCACTGTGCCCTTGAAAGAAAACAAGATCACCCAAGCGGCCGTTTTCGTTTCCTCTGAAGAAATAGTTGAAGCCCACATCATACAAGGTGGCGCTAGAACTAAAGCTCGAAATGTGCCCACCGAGGCCCTCGTCGTTATCATTTCCACGCATCACCATCGCTAGGGCATTCCAGCGAGTGAGCGAACGAATACGACGCTCCATGAACAAATCCCCGGGCATCGCCTTCTCTTCAGAAACCGGGATGGTATTGCGGAAAGGAGTTGTGATTGCTGTAGGTAGCGGCAATCGTTCTTGCGTCGCGTGCTTTGCCAATTCACGGAGTAGGAAGCCTGCGCGTTCGGGGCTCGAGGCACGCACGACCGCATCTAAAGCCTCAATCCATTCTCGCGTTTCTTGTGGATCCGTATCTTGCATCATGCGCTCTAATCTCCAAAGCAATCAGGTTGGCGCGAGACACCCCATCCGCGCAAAATGTAATATTATTACAAAATAACCCCGATTCTCAACGAAAACCGTCGTATTATCGGTCATATCCGACAGAATATGACCGTTCTTTGTAGTAAATTTTCAAACTCAAAGTTCAATTTCAAAAGCTGAATTCGCCTCTTTCACGGCAGTGGGCGCCTGGAATAGAGTCTGCTCAGAAGGGACCTCATCGTATTTACCCGGCGCAACCACCAACAGGGATCGCCGCCCTCCGAGGATATCCTGCTCAAAAAAGGCTTTCCAATCACCGTAGGAAATCGCCTCTACCGCCTCAGCCAGCTCCTCGCGTGAAGCGAAGCGAGTATCGCCCTCGCCTAAAGACTGCCAGAGAAACTCGGCACGCTCACTCAGATTCTTATCGGGCTCCGTAATTTCTGCAACCAGTGCGCTCTTGTGTCGTTTGAAAGCGTCTTCCGTTATATCCTGCGGCACACGAGCTAAAAAGCCGTCCATCGCCGACTTAACCGCCATACTCGAGTGCGACGGTGATTGGATAATCATTACCAACCCCGGTACACGACTCTGGCTCCAAGAGAACGCACTTGCTATGTAACCCAGCTGTTGCTCAGTACGAAGCTGCTGGAAAAATCCCGACTTGAGCGCCTGCCCGGTCAAAGCATAGAGCGCTCGCTGTTCGACTGAGCGATCTTGCCCCTGCAGATACCAGCTAATCACTGAATCGTTATGCTCTAACACTTGAGTAAGCTGTTGGCGATTATCGTTCGGTAGTTTTGTGATACGTAGGTTCGGCAATTCAGCTTTGTCTCGCGGCGCGAACTTCTTCAGCGCAGCCTGTGTTTGTACAATATCGCCCTCTGCGTAGTTACCGTACAAGAGTACTTGCGGCTGGACGGAGGCCCAAAACGTACTGGCAATATCTTTCACTTGCTCCAAGCTCAAGGTATTCAGCGCAACCAATTGCTCCTCGTCACTCCAAGATGAATGATTGAGAGCCTCACGCAGCGCGTCCATGACTTGACTCGCGGGACGCTGCGCGGCCTTGTTCTCTATTTGGCGTATACGTTCCGCTTTGATGTTATTAAAACGCGCCTCTTCAAAAGGCATGTCCGTCATGACTCTCAGCAACTCAGATAACAACACGAGCTGCTTATCGTTGTACCCATTCACTCTCAGGCTCAAGCCTCTGCTGTGCCGATAAATGGAACTTTTAAGGCCCGCCAATTGCGCTGCGTAGGCAAAATCGTTCGCCTTATCGGAAACCAGAGCGGTGTAGAGCTCAAGCGCCGTATCCGTCATCGGCGACTGAGCAACCAGCCCGCTCCGGAAGTTCACGTACAAAGCGCCGCGAGGGACATTAAACTCGTTGTCATGCTGGAACCAGAGCTCTGCAACGCTGGTGTCCTTGAGCATAGGCACGGCGGACTCTACCTCCTCATCGACAACATCCACCCGTTCAGCAATAAATCGGTTGGGAGCCGGCATCGCAATAGCCGCCACCGCGGGGTCATCCTGAGCAAGTGGGGCCGACCAGTCAGCAGCAGATGTCACAGCGTAAGGGGTGTCGTAGTATGGAGACAAGGTATCGGTCTCGATACCCGGATAGGAAACCGTGATCAAGGCCCGTTCTGGTGTCAGCGAATCCAGTAGATCCTGAATCAAATTGGCGTTATAAGTCTCAAGGTAACGACCGCCGCGCAACCAATCCCGCATGTCGTAGTCGTGCATGGTATCGGCCAACCCACTCACGTAGCGGATGGGTTCCCCTTTTTCCTGAAACCGAAAGTTCAAGTCTGAAAGCTGTTTTAACTCGTCGAAGACCCATTCCTGAGCACCCTCGGCTCGGAACTTAGCAAGAGCCGTATGTGTCATCTGAACAACACGCTGGTAGTGTTTTACACCAGCCTCTGTGAGTTTAACCTCAATATAGAACAGCGCTCCGCCACGCCAACGAAAACTCGCCCCAGCTGACAATGCCTCGGCCAAGCCCTCTGCTTTTAAGTGCGCAAGAAGACTGGAGGGACCCTCGTGGCCCACCAGATGCCCCACGTAACGCTCGGGATTTGTAAGGTAGTCGGCCCGATAATCTTTGATCGGGAAGATAATCTCAACACTGCGATTAGCGGCCGTGGGCTCAACAGCAACTTTGGCAGGCAGTAACTCCGCAGGAAAAATAGGTACATTAACTGGATCATGCTCGACATTGCCGGAAGGCACGCCGGCAAACGAGGTCTCAACCACAGATTCCAGTTGGTCTAGAGACTCACTTCCAAGCACCACAAGGCGCATGTTGTCGGCGGTGTAATATCGCTTGTAGAAATCAAAGAGGTCATCCAGTATCGGCGCGTCCGCTCGATCCGCTAAACTTTCAAGAGACCCTACTGAGAATTGACTGTAGGGATGGTCTTCGTGCATGAGCGTTTGCAGCACATCCAATCCTCTTCTGCCATCGCTCTTTAACCCCATTTGGTATTCTGCTTGAACGGCATTCATCTCACGATCGACATACTCTTTATCTAGGTTAGGTGAGACGAAAAATTGTGCGAAGCGATCCAAAGCCTCGGGCAAGTAGCCCACATTTATGTCAAAGAAATAGTTGGTGTGGTCGAACGACGTATAGGCGTTTCGACTGCCACCGTGTTCTGTAATGTACTGTTCGTATTCTGCGGGATCTGGGTACTTCTCGGTGCCTAGGAAGAGCATATGCTCCAAAAAGTGCGCAAGCCCTCCGCGACCTTTCGGGTTATCACCACTGCCAACGTAAACGTCAAGTGCAGCTGCGGCTTTTTGTGTTGATGGGTCAGAAATTAATAAAACCTGCAGACCGTTGTCCAATGTCAGCGCGCGATACGAACGGTCATCGATAGGGCTCGCCACAGGCTGAGTCGCGTCAACAGGAGTTACCTGCGCCAAGGTCTCATCTTGGCTGGCGTTTTGATCGCTTTGGCTGCAGCCCATGAGCGATAGCATCAAAATGACACTACCTGCCATGAACTTGACGGCGCGTGAATACATGCTCAGTCTCCTATAGTTTCTTTTTCAATCTGCGCGTAGGCCTCAGGTACAGGCCACGCACTCATAATCGCTTTAATTAGAGTCGCGAGAGGGATCGCAAAGAAAACCCCCCACAACCCCCAGACACCGCCAAAGAACAACACCGCCAGAATAATAGCGACCGGGTGCAAGTTCACGGCTTCAGAAAAAAGTAAGGGCACCAGTACGTTACCGTCTAAGATTTGAATAACAAAATAAACGATAACGACCGTGTAAAACTCGTTACCAACGCCCCATTGAATAAATGCAACTAGCACGACAGGAATCGTTACTAGGGTCGCACCGATATAGGGAATAATAACGGATAGACCCACCAGCAAACCAAGCAAAGCCGCGTAGTTAAGCCCCAAGAACGCGAACGAAACGTAACTTACGCCACCTACAATAAGAATTTCGATTGCCTTACCTCGGGCGTAGTTGGCAATCTGCATATCCATTTCAGCCCAGATTCGACGCAGCAGAGGCCGCTGTTTTGGAAGATGCCCCGAAAGCCAAGCGGTAATTTCTTCTTTATCTTTCAAAAAAAAGAAAACCAGGAGCGGGATTAAAATCAGATAAATCATAATACCAAAGAGGTTGGGTATCGAACTAATCGAAAACTCAAAAATGGTTTGCCCTAATCCGGCAAACTCGCGCTGCAAAAGCGACATCAACTCAGCGAGCTGCTTTTCAGAAACCAACTGCGGATAGCGCTCAGGGAGCACGCTTAACAAAGATTGGCCTTGTTTAACAAATTTAGGAAATTCTGTTGCGAAGGCCGAGAGCTGACGCCAAATGAGCGGGAACAGGCCCAGAATAGAACCGAAGAATACACTCACAAACAGTGAATAGGCGGCTGTAATGCCCAGCCAACGTGGAAAGCCATACCCCTGCATGCGCGTGGCGACACCTTGTACTAGGTAGGCCAAGATCACGGCAGATATAATCGGGGCCATGACGGCACCCAAGGTCATCATGAGGAACAAGGTGACCGTTATCAGCACCAGTAAAAGCACCGACTCCTCTTCGAAAAGGTACCGCTCATACCACTTTTTAAAAATATCGAGCATATTCCCTCAGCAGATCAATCTAGCGGTCGAACCGGTAGACAAATTCATTTTCAGATTCCTGAACTGCACTCATTTGCTCACCAGACGCCTGAGCGAAAGCGTGAAAATCTCGCCAAGATGCTGGATCTGACACGAGCACACTCAGGACGTCGCCCTCTGCACATTGGAGCAAGGCGCGTTTTGCCAGTAGCAATGGCATCGGGCATCGCATATTTCGAGCATCGATCGTTTGAGCCGCCACTAAATACCTTCAAGCACATTAACTTCGCTTGCTGATTATACGCATTCCGCCTCATGAAAGGTATCAAATGAACTTTCTTAAACATCGACTGGTCTTATAGAAAGGCATGGAAGCTCGATATTGCTATACTCGTCCACATCGACATCTTTTTTGGGAATGATCACAACGTGTTTTCGGCAACCCGCCCCTTTCAACAACTGAAACGCCTTTTAGCACAGTGCGTATTGCTGACTAGTCTAGGTTTCACGGTTTCAGTAACGGCTCAGGGTACTGGAGAGCTCAAAATCCCCGATTTGGGATCCAGCGCCGGCACGCTCTTTTCAGCTGAGTACGAATATCAACTCGGACGCACCTGGCTCAAGATTTTTCGAAGTCAGGTCGATGTATATGAAGACCCCATCATGCAACGCTACCTTGAAAACCTCATTTTCGAGTTGGTTGAGTTCAGCGAATTGCAGGATCGTCGCATCGAGGTGGTTATCGTTAACAACCCCACTATGAACGCATTTGCCGTGCCTGGCGGTGTCATTGGCATTCACACAGGTCTATTCCTGCACGCCCAAAGCGAAGATCAACTGGCCTCGGTTCTGGCACACGAGATAGCGCACTTGAGCCAGCGACATTTTTCGAGGCGCGTTGAGTTCGCTCGCACGCAACAACCGCTGGCGCTTGCTGGCTTGTTGGCGGGCCTCGTGCTAATGGCAACAACAGGGTCAGACGCCGGCCTAGCTGCGTTGAGCGCAACACAGGCGGCGACACAGGATTCTTCTTTACGCTACAGCCGATCCAACGAACAAGAGGCGGACCGAATCGGCATGCAGACACTCGCTAAGTCTGGCCGCAATCCCGGTGCCACACCAGAAATGTTTGAACAAATGTTGCGAGCCTCTCGCTTCACTAGCGGAAATCGAATACCTGAGTTTTTGCGGACACACCCTCTCTCAGAATCGCGCATTTCCGATACCCGAAATCGCTTGCGCAGTTATCCTGTCGTTCCATCCAAACCCAGTCTCGACTTTCATTTGATGAAGGCAAAGGTAGAAGCTGATCTTGCCGACAGCCCCGAAACAGCCGTGTCGCAGTTCAAATCTAGGCTGGAGTTACCGCGTGATTTTCACGAAGCCGACCAATATGGTCTATCACTTGCTCTGGCAGCCGCCGGGCGTTTTGCGGAAGCGCAAGCGCTAATGGAGCAGCTTTTGCACAAGAAACCTGATTCACAAATCTATTTAATGAGCCTGACGGACATCGCCGTAAAAGCGCGAGACACTCGCTCTATACTGCCAAAACTCGCCAGAGAGACAAAAATTCACCCTGAAAACAAAGCGCTCAACCTGGCATACGCGCGAGCGTTGATGACCAACCAACAAGCACATATCGCAGAAGCGGTACTAGAACCGCTCGCTAAAGACATTGGCAATGACCCACTGCTTTGGTACTGGCTGGCAGAGATCCAAGGTTTATCAGGCAATATACAGGGGCTCCATCAGAGCCGCGGTGAGTATTTTTTACTGCACGGCGTGGCGGACGAAGCAGAGAAACAATTCCGTTACGCACTGAAACTGGCGGACCGCGACTTTGTGGCATCCTCTATTCTGGAGGAACGCCTCAAAGCTGTGTATCAGTTCCGAGATCAGCTGGACCAACTTTAAGATCCAGCTCAAAACTACAAGCTGGCCTTGAAGTTCAACATACGTTCTAAAGGAGTCATGGCACTTGCAGCCAAAGCAGGATCCACAGAAATCTCATTACCACCTACGTCAAAAACACGATCCAGAGCTTCAAGCTCATTCATTGCCATCCAAGGGCAATTAGCGCAACTTCGACAAGTGGCCCCGTTCCCCGCTGTCGGAGCGATGATAAACGTTTTGCCCGGCGCGGCCTGTTGTAGCTTGTAAAAAATGCCCTGATCCGTTGCCACAATGAATTTGCTTGCCGTTGAATTCACAGCGGCTTGAATGATTTGAGTCGTCGAGCCGATCGTATCAGCGATTTGCAACACGCTGTCTGGCGATTCCGGGTGAGCCAACACCATAGCATCAGGATGCACTTTCTTCAGGTCTTCTATACCGCGCGCCTTAAATTCTTCGTGCACGATGCAGGCGCCATCCCAAGCGATAATGTCTGCACCGGTCGCTTTCTGAACGTATGCGCCCAAATGCCTGTCCGGCGCCCATAAAATCTTCTCGCCCTTTTGTTGCAGGTACTCAGCTACCTCGAGCGCAATACTGGAGGTAACCACCCAATCGGCCCTCGCTTTTACAGCAGCTGAAGTGTTCGCATAAACCACCACAGTGCGATCAGTGTGTTGATTACAGAACG
>JAUHWV010000091.1 GCA_030427335.1 Gammaproteobacteria bacterium
CATTCCTCAAATTGTTAGTGTAGCGACAGAGCAAAGAAGGCCGGACGCGGAGCCTATACTCTTCCCCTCCGCATGCCCCATATGCGGTGCGCCCATCGAACGACAGTCCGATGAGGCTGTACAGCGGTGCAGCGCTACTTTGACGTGTCCCGCCCAACTTAAGGGTGCGATCAATCACTTTGTATCTCGCAAGGCGATGGATATCGAGGGTTTTGGCGAGAAACTCGTTGAGCAACTGGTCGATTTAAATCGCATTAAACGGGTTGATGATATCTACACTTTGAGCGCAGTTGAACTTGCAGAGTTACCCCGGATGGGGCCCAAATCGGCCGAGAATTTGATTGGAGCGATTGAGAGAAGTAAAGCGACAACTTTAGCCCGCTTCCTCTACGCTTTGGGTATTAGAGAGGTCGGTGTGACCACCGCAGAGCGACTAGTGGATCACTTTGGGAGTTTGGAGCCTCTCATGCAGGCGGACTTTGAACATTTAATCGAAGTCGCCGACGTGGGTCCGGTAGTGGCCGAGCATGTGCTGCATTTTTTCTCTCAAGAACAGACCCAAAGAGTCATCGATAATATTCGTCGTGCCGGCGTCGAATGGCCGGCAAAGAATTTAACGGAGGCCAAAGAGACTTGGTTAGCGGGACAGACTTGGGTCGTTACCGGTAAGCTCGAACGTTATACGCGAGAGGAGGCCCAAGCCATTCTAAAAACGGCGGGCGCGTCGGTGGCGGGTAGTGTGTCGAGTAAGACAACCGTATTGCTCGCGGGTCCCGGTGCAGGCGGCAAGTTGACCAAAGCTCAGAGTTTGGGTGTGGAGGTAATAGATGAAGCAGAGTTTATTGCGCGTATTATTGATCGCGATTAGCACATTGCTGCTCCTTGTTGGGTGTACCACGGCACCGCCAACGAATCTGGATGACGTTTGTGCGATTTTTGATGAAAAAGACGGCTGGTACAAAAGCGCGCGCAACTCGGCAAAACGATGGCAAGGCGATATCGGTACGATGATGGCAATTATGCATCAGGAGTCACGCTTTGAAGCCAAAGCGAAACCGCCTCGTAAGAAAATCTTGGGGTTTATTCCGGGTTTTCGCCCGTCCAACGCCTATGGGTATTCGCAAGCGCTCACGGGCACTTGGGATCGATACAAACGAGAGGCGGGAGCATACGGTGCCGACAGAGACGATTTTGGTGACGCAATCGACTTTATTGGTTGGTACAACCGATTGTCCTTTCGACAAAACGGGGTTGGAGCCACCGACGCGCGGGCGCTCTATTTGAATTATCACGAAGGACATGGTGGCTACGCCAGGGGTACGTATAAAAGTAAAAGTTGGTTAGTTGGTGTCGCTGCCAAGGTGAATTCTAGAGCGTCGCGTTATCGAAGCCAGCTTCAAGGTTGCCAAGCGAGGCTAGATAAAGCCAATCGTGGCTGGTTCAGCTGGTTTTAAGTTGGGCTCAAGGAAGCCCTTCAAACCGCCATGTCTCATTGTGGGAATGAACTCTCCCCTGATCTGAGTGACTCGTGCTGAGCCGCAATAGGGCGTGATTCCTAAAATGAGTCGACCCGCAACAGTCGGTCGATGCGTTCTTCATTTATTGGGTTTTTAGTCTTCCAGAGTTTTTCGCTACCTGTAACAGAACTGTCATGCGTTGTGAGCAATAATATTTCAATGTTACAGTTGGACCGCAGAGGAGTTGTAGCCTTGAGAAATTGCACCGTACTGGTAGTGGAAGATGAAGTCGCCATAAGAGATATGCTTCGCATGGCTCTCGAAATAGCTGACCTCAAGTGTATAGAGGCGGACAATATTCTAGATGCCCACTCTCTGATTATCGATCGCCGTCCCGATATCGTCTTGTTGGATTGGATGCTACCTGGTGGCAGCGGTATAGAGCTGCTTCGGCGCTTGAAGCGCGATAAAGTGACGGAGGAGCTTCCTGTTATCATGCTGACCGCGAAAACAGCCGAGGACAATGTGATTCAAGGGCTCGACGTAGGCGCTGACGATTACATTACCAAGCCGTTTGCACCACGCGAACTGATTGCTCGTATTCGTGCATTACTTCGACGCAGTGGCGCGATGCCCTCAAGCGAACGTTTGGAAGCGGGTGAGCTGGTGCTGGATATGAGCAGTCACCGTGTGTACATCGCGGGAGAAGCGCTCAGTATGGGGCCAACCGAGTACAAACTTTTATCGTTCTTCATGTCTCATCCTGAAAGAGCCTATACCCGCGGCCAGCTCCTAGATCAGGTCTGGGGTGGTAACGTTTATGTAGAGGAGCGAACGGTCGACGTTCACATTCGTCGCCTGCGTAAAGCACTCCAATCCGATAGCGGTGATTGCAGTCACCTGGTTCAAACGGTACGCGGTACTGGGTATCGCTTTTCTCCACCCGGTATTTGAGCGGTATGAGGGCGGTTGGTCGCTGGTATAAAGAGGTACAGACGCTGCTTCTGCTGGTGGCTTTGGCTGTTGCAGTAGGGCTTTGGATAGGGTCTGTATGGGCGGCCTTGAGCTTGGTGTTAGCTTGGCGTCTCGTAGTTTATTTATGGCAGTTGCGCCGTGTGTTGAGCTGGATAGATCAGCCAGAGGCCGAGCCTCCCGAGGGCTCTGGTGTATGGGGCATGATGCTCGACCAAATGTATGCGATTCAACGTCATAATCGAGACGCACGCTCGCGCCTACAGCACACAGTTGATTATCTGCGAGACTCGTTTCGGTCGCTGCGCGACGGCGCGATTTTAATTGATCAGAATGGTAATATTCAGTGGAGTAACCAGTCTGCCGAGCGTTTATTGGGTTTGCGTTATCCCCAAGACAAGGGGCAAGCACTCTTAAGTTTAGTTCGCTATCCCGAGTTCTCGACCTATCTTTTAGACGGCGACTATCAACAGCCGAGGGTGTTTGCAACGCCAGGCTATCCTCAACGGCACTTCCAAGTAGAGGTGAGCTCATTTGGTGTTGGCGATCGCTTGATCCTGGTGCGAGATGTCACGCGCATGGTGCAGATTGAGCAAACACGACAGGATTTCATCGGCAACGTATCCCATGAATTACGCACGCCTCTGACGGTAATAAGCGGCTATTTGGATACGATCCTCGATAACGATGCCAACATACCTTTAAATCTCCGTAAGCCGCTCCAGCAGATGTCGCAACAGGCCGAGCGCATGGAAAATTTGGTGCGTGATTTGCTTTGGCTCTCAAAAATTGAGGCGGCAGAGGGCAAGCGTATAGATCAAGAGACGGTCTGTTTGGGATCACTGCTGACTGAATTGGCAGAAGAGCTAAAGACAGCGTACCCAACACGCGACATTGAACGACTCACCACCTCTGATGCTAAAGTGCAGGGTGACTACAGGGAACTGTACAGCGCGATCAGTAACCTTGTGGTTAATGCGATTAAGTACTCGCCCGAGGGAACGCCTGTGGTGGTTTCTTACGGCGCAGACGAGCAAGGGGTTCTGACCCTTAGCGTCAAAGATGCAGGCCTAGGTATAGCAGAAGAGCACTTACCCCGGTTGACCGAGCGATTTTACCGAGTCGATGAATCACGCTCGTTTGCGGGTGGCGGTACGGGCCTGGGGTTGGCCATTGTGAAACATGTGGCAGCAAGCCACAACGCCGTTCTCTCTATTCATTCCGAGCTGGGCAAAGGAAGTGAGTTTTCACTGAAATTCCCAGAGGTGTCTGCGGCTACCGGGGCCGAGGCCAATGTGGCGTAAATCAGGGTTGTTTATTTGCCTCTTGTGTGTACTGAGCTACGCCGCTTGCGGTGGCGCGTTGGCTCTTGAAGCGGTCAATGTGAACGGGAAAGTATCCAGCGTAGGGTCGGATACCTTGAGCGGTATCATGACGCGCTGGTCTGAGCTGTATCGTGAGCGCTATCCGGAGGTCATCGTTCAGATCCAAGCCTCAGGCTCAAGCACAGCGCCGCCCGCTCTGATAGAGGGGGCCGCCAGTTTGGGGCCGATGAGCCGACGAATGAGCCGGTCAGAGAAGAGGCGTTTTCGATCTGTCTACGGCTACGACCCTGCCGAGATCATTATTGGCTTTGATGCTATTGCGGTCTTCGTTAACTTCGAAAATACGCTAGAAGCCCTGAACCTGGAGCAACTGGATTCGCTGTTTTCAGGCACACACCGCTGCGGTGGATCCGGTCCATTAGAGACCTGGCGCGATCTCGGTGTAGACGGGCCGCTGGGGGCGCAGAGAGTATCATTATTTGGGCGTAATTCTGCCTCGGGAACTTATACTTTTTTCCGAGAGAGCGCCCTTTGCGGCGGTGACTATCGAAAGCGGGTTAACGAACAGCCAGGATCCAGTTCGGTGGTTCAGTCGGTGGGTGTAAGCCCCCGTGGGATCGGCTACTCAGGCATCGGCTACGTGACCGAGAGTGTGAAAGTGCTGGGGCTGATGTCGGATAACGGTACCCCCGTTTTTCCCTCGGCTCAAAGCGCATTAGACGGAACGTATCCTCTTGCTCGTCCACTGTATATCTACGTTAATCAATCGGCAGATCAAGGGCTAATGGGGCACGAGAAGCAATTCCTCGATCTCGCACTGTCGTCGGCGGGCCAGCAGGTCATATCAGACTATGGTTTTATCGCACTGCCTGAGGCACTCCGTTTGAAGGTTCGAGCGCGTTTAGGGATCGATTCGTGAGTGCGTTAAAGCGTGATGACAGAACGGTAAGGCGCCTTCGCATCGACGCTCTGCTCCGAGTGTCAGTTGTATCAGGTGGCGTGCTCGTTTTGGTGGCGATTGCCAGTATCTTTCTGTTCCTGATCTGGGAGACACTGCCTATATTCCGTCAGAGCTTGTCCGTAGCAGAGCCTTTTCAGGTTGAATCTCCAAAAGACGGTTCGCCTCCCATTCAAATCACGTTGAACCCGCCTAAATTGATCTCCTTGGAGGGTGCAATCTCAGCCTACCTAAAGGAGCAAGATCTGTCTCAACGGACTACGGACACCACCTTAGGAAGTGACTCCAGTGAGGTCAGTCTGGCGCTGTCGACGCGCGATAACGGTTTGGTCGCAATGAGCCATCGTGACGGCCGTCTCGCGTTATATGATCGCGTTGACTGGGGTAAACCCCGCCCATTTTCCGGCACGCTGGTGGGGGAGTTTCGATTGGACTTCGACCCCGAAGTAAGTGAGTTGTACAGCGGTTCCCTAGGTAGAATACATGTGGTTGTCCGTGACGATACGCGACTGTACTGGTATGAAACCGCAGCCCTGGCGTCGATGCCGGTGACATTCGAGCTCAACCGATCCGTTGAGATTGATACTACCGCCGATTACGTACATATCTTGGCTGACGGGCGCTGGATGCTTGTACTGAACCGAAGCGGCCGCTATCGGCTGATCAGTGCGGACTCGACCGCTCCAGATGAGTCTGGCGAACTCGGTAACGCGGACAACATACGAAAAACGATCGCTTTACGTTCAGGTTACGGTCTTGTTGTCTTAGCCGGTTCAGGCCAGGTTCATCATGTGGGATTGACCTATAAGGCGGGCCGCCCCGGTCTGGTTGAGACGAACGCTTGGACTACCGCCTACAACCCAAGGGAGCTTCTGCTTGGTCAAAATAGACATCTCTTCCTAATCGGCGCTGCGAATGAAATTGAGGTCTATAATTCTGGAACATTTTCCCGGTCGCTCCCGCCCGCAGGGGAACGGATTGCCGATCATTGGCTAGTGAGCCCGAATGGCGAGCTAGTGGGTGTGAATAACAACGAGGCGTTCGCTCTCGAGTCCACAATCACTACGGTATCGCTTATGACCTTGTTTGGGTCTCAGGTGCACGAGGGTTATTCTCAGGCTGACTGGCTGTGGCAGAGCACCGGCGTGGAACCGGCGTCGGCGCCTAAGTACTCGATCACTCCACTTTTACTCGGCAGTCTCAAAGCGGCCTTGTATGCCCTCATCATAGCGGTGCCTCTGGCCGTTTCCGCAGCCTTGTTTACCGCTCATTTTATGTCTGAGGGCTTGCGTGTACGAGTTAAGCCTGTGTTGGAGAGCTTAGCCGCTCTCCCTACGGTGGTGCTGGGTTTGATCGCGGGTTTGTGGTTTGCGCCATGGCTTGAAGAGCATTTTCTTGAGTTTGTTATATCGCTGTTCTTGCTGCCTTTGAGTCTCGTTCTGGCTTCTATGCTCTGGCGACTGTCCCCCGCGGGTCGAGGAGAGTCGCGGCTTACGGGCTCCGAGTTGTTGTTGGCTGTCGTTTTTATGCTGGCTAGTTTGGCACTCGCTCAGGCGGTTGCGCCGGCTGTAAGTTCGTGGCTGATGCCAGAAGGTTTGGTGAGTTACCTAGCTGACGGATGGGGGCTTGAGTACGAACAACGCAATGCTTTCATAGTTGCTTTTATTTTGGGTATTGCGCTGGTTCCAACTGTTTACACGATCGCAGAAGACGCACTTTTTGCTGTGCCCATCCAACTGCGGGAAGGGGCCCTTGCGCTGGGAGCCACGGAGTGGCAGGCAGCGAGATCGGTTATCCTACCCGCTGCTGCGCCCGGAATCCTCTCTGCCATCATGATGGGTATGGCGCGCGGCGTAGGTGAGACGATGATCGTTCTCATGGCCACCGGTAATACGCCTCTGATGGATGCAAATGTCTTCACAGGCATGCGGACTCTGAGTGCCACCTTGGCAATGGAAATGCCCGAGGTCTCCCCGGACACACAGCACTTTCATATTCTCATGTTCATCGCTCTGCAACTGTTCGTTTTTACCTTTGCCATTAACACGGTGGCAGAATGGATTCGCTCTCGATTACTTCGCCGCATGGAGTCACTGTGATCGGCTTTCCCAGTAGCGCTAAGAAGGTTCCCGCATGGCGATCAGATGACGCCATGATGTTTTTGGGTGCGGGTTCAGTCATTGTGTGTTTGGGAGCGGTGTTTTGGTTGATCGCAATTTTGGTCGAGAACGCCGAGACGGAATTTTGGCCGGCGCCCGTCTATCATTGGGTCGATGTGGAAAGGGGGCAGGAATTTACGGGCCAGATCGTAGCGAAATCTGAGGCGAGTGTTCTCATCAATAGGGGGTGGCTGGACGGCGAGTCGAACGTTATCGCGCGTGTCTCGCGATCGGAAGGTCTAGTGCGAGAGGCGCCACCCGAACTGGTTAGAGTCGACCATATATTATTTGGTAAAGTCTACGGAGTCTGGGCAAGTACACCGAGCGGAACAAACAGTTTGGTGTTAGCCGACGACACCCTTTTGCAGTTAGACGAGGCCGAAATTATTCGATGGTATCGCCCCAATGCACTTGATCGCTCCGAGTCGTGGGGAATTTTTATTGAAAATGTGCTTTCGTTCTTGTTCCGCCCGCCCCTCAACTCGAGCACGATGGGTGGCGTGTATCCGGCCATCGTGGGTACGGTCGTGATGGTTATGCTTATGACTCTATTCGTGATGCCCTTGGGCGTTTTGGGTGCAGTTTACCTGCACGAGTACGCAGCAGAAAATCGTCTTACGCGCTTTGTGAGAGTCGGAGTCTATAACCTAGCCGGAATCCCCAGTATTGTTTACGGCGTGTTCGGTCTGGGTTTGTTTGTGTATGGTTTGGGTGGAGAGATCGACAAAATCTGGTATAGCGAGGCTCTTCCAGCGCCTACGTTCGGAGAGCCGGGACTTCTCTGGGCTGCGTTGACGCTTGCATTGCTCACACTGCCGGTGGTCATCGTTGCCACTGAAGAGGGCCTGGCTCGTATACCGGTATCCTTGCGGGAAGCGAGTTATGCTTTGGGAGCGACTCGTGCCGAAACCCTTATAAAGCTAGTGCTACCGCTGACCTTGCCAGCCATGATGACGGGGCTGATTCTTGCGATTGCGCGGGCTGCAGGAGAGGTGGCACCGCTCATGCTGGTTGGTGTTGTAGAATTCGCCCCTGAGCTTCCTGTTTCCGCTGAATTTCCGTATCTACATTTGGATCAGAAGTTCATGCATTTGGGTTACCACATTTACGATTTGGGATTTCAGAGCGTGGGTATGGAGGCAACCCAGTCAAGGGTTTACGCCACGGCCTTGTTGTTATTTCTGATAGTGCTTGTCTTGAATGCCTTCGCTATATGGGTCCGAGCGCGATTTGCCCGTCGTTACCGGCAGAGTCTTTGAGGGAGATGCCTTTGGAAAACGTGATTGAAGTTGTCGATTTTTCGCTGTCCTTTGGAGCAAGCGACGCCGTTTTGAAGAACGTCAATCTGGCTTTGAAGCGTAACAGTGTTACGGGCATTATTGGTGCGAGCGGTAGTGGTAAATCAAGCCTCTTACGCTCAATCAACCGTTTGGTCGAACTCCATTCTCAGGTGCGTATGACCGGTGATATTGTATTTGAGGGTGAATCTATTTTTGGCTCTAGGGTCGATTTGACGCACCTGCGGCAGCGAATTGGCATGGTATTTCAAAAGCCGAATCCATTCCCGATGTCTATCTTTGAGAACGTCGCTTACGGCCTGCGTCTGTCGGGAGAACGCAGCATGCGTGCGCTTCAAGATAGAGTAGAGCAGGCCTTGCAACGCGCCGCATTGTGGGACGAAGTGAAAGATCGACTTGATGCGCAGGCAGGCATTCTCTCGGGTGGGCAGCAGCAGCGTCTGGTTATCGCACGGGCCATCGCGGTAGAGCCTGAGGTCTTGCTACTTGACGAACCTGCCTCGTCGCTTGATCCCATTTCAACTTTACGTATCGAAGAGTTAATTTATGAATTAAAATCGCGCTATACGATAGTCGTGGTCACGCATAACATGCAGCAAGCGGCAAGGGTTTCCGATTGGGCCGCTTTCATGCATGAGGGTTGTATCGTCGAATACGACAACACTGCGGCACTCTTCACCAACCCGCGAGAAGCTAAGACAGAAGACTACATCACCGGTAAATTCGGCTAGCAGGCGCTAATTCATGTTCGGTAGTGATCAACACAGGCAACATATCTCAGGGCAGTTTAACCACGAGTTGGAAACCTTGAAGCACGA
>JAUHWV010000313.1 GCA_030427335.1 Gammaproteobacteria bacterium
TGCCCGGATGACCAGCGCGAAGAGCTCGTCGCCTCTGCTCGCTATCTGGATCAACAAATGCGTAACATTAAGGCCTCTGGCAAAGTGGTTGGGCTCGATCGCATCGCCATCATGGCCGCTCTAAATATAAGCCACGAGCTACTCAAAACGTCTAGAAACCTGAAAGCACAGCAAGAAGAAGCCGCTGTCAACGTAGACGGAGCATCATCGAAACGCCTAACGGAGAAAATTGACGAAGCGCTCTATGAGTTACGTCAATTAAAGATCAGTTAAAATCGGAAAAGATGGCCTTTTTACACAGCGTGCTGAAGCGACATTCGCTATAATGAGTTTGGATTCCTCGCATATTCGCCAGATATTTGTGTCCGCGAGCCGATATCAGCAAATCAGGGGTTTGCTCGCTTAGACGGTGTGCATGTCCGCTTGACGGAAAGCCTAAAGCTTTGCAGCCTGCCCCGCCTTGAACCGTTGGGTTCAAGGGCGCCCTTATCAGCGGTATGCTGGGAGTCCTTTAAAACCTATGCAAAAAGCTGAAAAATCAGACCTCCGCCGAATACTACGAGCCAAACGTAGCGCTATCCCGAGCAGCGAAAAGCCTACGCTTGCCCGACTCGCGGCCGAGAATTCGCAGGATTTATTAAAGCCGCACGCCAAAATCGGCTTGTATTTCGCCACCAATGAAGAACTAGACACCCGAGCACTGGCGGAACAACTGTGGCTCGACTGTAAGGCGGTGTATTTGCCTGTGATCCATCCCTCACGCAAACTGAGTTTCAGACTGTGGACCCAAGATACGAAGCTCACCCTGAGCCGCCTTAAAACATATGAGCCCGAGCCGATAGGACTCGAACTTTCCGCTCATGAACTGGACGCCTTGATTATACCCTTGGTTGGGTTCGACCAGAGTGGCGCACGACTGGGCATGGGAGGTGGCTTCTATGACACGACACTGGCGCGCACCGGAACCGAAACCGAAACCGAAACCGAAACTAACGCCAACGCCAACGCCAAGGCCAAGGCCAAGGCCAAGCTGATTAAAATAGGTTGGGCTTTTGATATTCAAGAACTGAGTAAGGTACCCACCGAAGCGCACGATGTAATCTTGGATTATGTAGTTACACCCACACGTGTGATTCGGAGTTCGAGCAGCGCACCTTAGCGCGATAGACACCGGCCTGAGCGTTTCTTGAAAGATATCACATGCTTCAGTAACAGGCCGAAGCAGCTGAAATTGCGAGAGGGCAGGCAGCAGCGCTCCTCAGCGCAAATTCACGCCCGCCCTGGTCATTTTCTGGAGAGAGATATCACGCGCTTCACTAGCAGGTGGAGGGAACTAGAGCCGCGCCAGGGTATACAGCAGCGCCCCTCAGCGCAAACTTACACCCGCTTGAGTCGTTTTCTGGGGAGAGATATCACGTGCTTCGCTAGCAACCCATGGCGCAACAAGGGTTACGACAGCGCCGATCGCAAAACACAGTGCCAATACCACAAGTACATCGGGTTTCCGTTTCACAGGCTAGCCTCTTTTAGTCTTTATCTGAGGCGCTTGCACCACTTTGCCCCGACAATCAAAGTGTAACTATTTCACAAACTTTGACTTAGGTTAGCATTTTAATTTAAAAAATCAATAAAAATGCAAAATACACTAATAAGACTCATTGCAACCACGTGAAACGTCTTGCTCAAAAGGCACACGGCACATGTTCGCGAATGTATCT
>JAUHWV010000092.1 GCA_030427335.1 Gammaproteobacteria bacterium
GTGCGACAATTTCTCCGCCATGTATGCCAGCGCCTGGTCCAATATCAACAACATAATCTGCCGCGCGAATGGCTTCTTCATCTAATGGCTTAAGGCTATATGCATCCAGGACTCGAATCGAGAGACCCTCTTTAGCCAACTCGTCGGCTGCGCCGACTGCCAATTGCGCACCCAAACCGGTACCAATAATAGTAGCGTCACACCCCTCACGAACCAAACCGAAGCGCCCTAACTCGAGTTTGGGCGGCGCCTCATAAACAGGATTTATGTTCGCATCAGTGAGTCGAATGAATACCGGACCATCGACCTGCTCAGTCAGCTTTAACATGGCCGTTGCCGCGTTATCGTCCGCCGGCGCGAAAACCGTGAGCCCCGGGATCGCTCGAGTTATCGCTATATCCTCTACCGCGTGGTGAGAGGTGCCAAAAAAGCCCATTGCCAAACCACTCCACGCAGAAAGAATACGCACCGGAGTCTTAGTAAAGGCGATATCGGTACGAATCTGCTCGGCGCATTTGATCGCACCAAAAGCGCCCATTTGCAGAACAAACACTTTATACCCGTAACAGGCCATGCCCGCTGCGATCGACATTGCATTGCCTTCGGCGATACCGGCATCAATAAAACGGTCGGGAAAACTTTGTATAAATGGACCGGTAACAGGGCCACCGCCCAAATCAGGCGAGATCAACAAAACGTCTTCGTCTTGAGCACCGTAAAAACGAAAGGCTTCGCCTAAGTTGCCGACATAACTGCTTTCGACCGCACCCGCGTTAAAGCTAAAAGGATCACTCATACCGCTCATTGTCCGGCCTCCTCAATTTCTTGCTTGGCTCTAACCAAGTCTTCACCCATCAATGCACCTAAATGCCACTCCCGCGGCGATGCCTCCATAAATGAGATCCCCTTCCCTTTCAGCGTGCGCGCTACCACACAGAAAGGTTTACCCGGACTCTCAGATGCCTGCTTAAAGGCCTGCATGAGTGCTGCGGTATCATGGCCATCGACCTCGACACAATGCCAGCCAAAACTGCTGAAACGATCGACTAAGGGCTCGATGCTCATAACCGACTCGGTCGGACCATCTGCACAAGATCCGTTAGCATCCACAATAGCCACAAGGTTATCCGCTTTGTAGTGACCGGCCGCCATCGCGGCCTCCCAAACCTGCCCCTCGTGGATTTCGCCATCACCCAGCAAGACGTACATACGATGATCAAATCCGCGTCGCTTTGCTGCCAGAGCCATCCCCAAACCGACCGATAGATTGTGTCCAAGGGAGCCAGAGCTAAAGTCCACCCCCGGAGCACGGTGCATATCGGGATGATCGGTCAATTTACTGTCGAGACTGCCGAATGTTTTCAACCAATCGGCCGGAAAGAAGCCAAGTTCCGCAAAGAGTGGCCACAGGGCTACAGCCACGTGTCCTTTGCCGAGCAAGAAACGGTCACGATCAACCCATGCTGGGTCGCCTGCACGCAACCGCAGCACGTGTTTATAGAGCGTTGCTAAGATTTCCGCGCAGGATAAACTGCTGGAATAGTGGCCCATTGGGGCGTGGCTGATCACATCCAGTATTTCAAGCCTGAGCTGCTTGGCTCGAGCCGCGAGTTCAGCGGCGCTGGTGTCACGAAATCGTTCGAGCGTGACGATACTCGGGGTAGTCATTAACCTGTTTCTCCTTAGGCACTCAGCTAAATAGATTCGAAGAGTGCGTTTTTATTGTTTTCTTACAAAGGAGTAGGAGTGCACTCCGACCCCTTCGTTATCAACTTACCTTTAGACGTTACCTAAAATCGCTTCTGCAAAACTCCTGCGTTTGTACGAGTCATCTCGTCAAAGGCACTGCTATTCTGATATCGTCAAAAACAAAACCACGATTCCGTGCACTCGGTTAAAACCCGTTTAAACCGAGACCAGAAGCACCGAAAGACAATAAAAAGGAATCCATATGAGCGCATCTACGTCTCAAGATACCGAACTCGCTCGAGCCTGGGATCAGTTCTGTGATCAGCTCAAAGAGGCCGGCAAAATACCTTTCCGAGAAGGCGTGCCAGCAGGTGACTTGAGCCGCGTAGCGGGCTTTCGCTGCCTCGTTCAAAATATCGGCTTGGGCGTACAGTTCTACCTAGAGAACGACGACCCGTTGCACCCGGAACTCTTGCATTACTTCGACCCCATTCGTAAGCAGGGGGGCGACAACCCCGACGCGGTATACGTCGGTGGGCCCATTAACGGCACCGATACTTACCGAATTCATGGCAATCGCGGCTCAGCAAAATACTTCGCGGTTACCGCGGTTGAGACCGGCGATACACCCTGGGGCGGCGGTGTTGCGAGCACGCTATTTGGCCAAGATATGAAGGTCGATGAAGACGGCAACTTCGAAATCATTTGTAGCCCAGAGCCGCACCCCGCCAACTGGTTAAAAACGACCCCCAATACCTTTCGGGTCACCTTCCGGCAGTTCTTTGCGGATTGGGAAAACGAGCGCCCTATGCACGCGGCGATCGACCGTATTTCGCCCGCGGTTGCGCCCAAACCTTTAATGGATGCCGATCGACTGAGCAAAGGTTTAGACGCCGTGTCGCGCTGGGTTGGTGTTTCGCTGAACTATTGGGCCGATATGATCGAAAAGTGGAAGGCGCAGCCCAACCGTTTTTTGTCTTACCGCCAACTCGACGATAACAAGATCGACGCTACGCCCGGCGGCGAGCCCTTGATCATGTATTGGCAGTTACCTGCCGATGAGGCCATTGTGATTCGCGTAAAACCACCTGAGGCAGTCTACTGGGCGGTGGAGTTTGGCAACTACTGGTGGTGCTCCATGGATTACCGCAGCATTTTGAGCAATACCAACTGCCACTATGCTCAGCTCGAGGACGACGGCGAACTCGTTGTTGTTATCTCACATACCGATACGGGACACGCCAATTGGCTTGATCCCGCGGGATTTAGCGAGGGCTATGTCACCATTCGCTGGATGCAGGCGGATCACTATCCGACGCCCATCGCAACACAAATAAAACTGACCGAGCTGGAGAACCTGTTACCTCAGGCTAAAAAATTGACACAGGAAGAGCGAGTCGAGCAGATCGCAACGCGGCGCCGGGGTGTCGTTCAGCGCTTTGGCGTTTGATTTACGAGTACACACAAACACAGTAAGTATAAAAACGAGGAGTAAATTATGGATCTAGGACTACAAGGCAAAACCGCAGTGATCACCGGGGGCAGCGGCGGCATAGGCCGAGGCTTAGTGCTTGAATTCGCCCGAGAGGGCTTGAATGTCGTAAGCGCTTCGCGGGATGCGGCGACCGGTGAAAAACTGGCGGCCATTGCCGAAGAGCAAGGCTTCGCGGGTAAGATCCTCGCCGTTGCGACCGACGTGACCGATCGCAAAAGTGTCGATGCCATGATCGCCAAAACGCACGAGGCTTTCGGCTTAGTAGACGTGCTTGTTAATAACGCAGGCGGAGTCGCTATCCCATCGGATTTTGAAGCCATGACAGCTGAGAGCCGCGAGTGGGAAAAAGCCCTTAACATCGACGGCGTTGTGAACTGTTGTCAAGCCGTTGCTGAAGACATGCTGTCCCGCCAAACCGGCAGCGTAATCAACATATCCTCGAATTCATCGCTCTTGGGCGAAGCCGCTGCCAACATCGTGCACTACGGTGGTGTTAAAGGGTTCGTAAACAGCTTCAGCAAAGGGCTCGCTTGGGAATGGGCGCGTAAGGGCGTGCGCGTCAACAACATCTGCCCCGGCTGGATTGTACCGCGCGACGAGACAGAAGTCGGCGAGGGCAGCTTCTGGAACCGTTTTGGCTTTGACATGATGGGTCGTCCAAACGAAATGGACCAAGCATTGCAAGACGGCACGCTTTACAACATGAGCAGCCTACCTATTCCAAAACTGGGCCGCCCAGAAGATATTGCGTGGCTCGCCTTGTTCCTTGCGTCCGAGCGTTCCGGCTACATCACCGGTCAGATGATCTCAGTGAGCGGCGGTGCGTGGATGCCCTAGTGAGCAATCTTTGCCACTTATGTTATGGACCCAACCGGCATACAGGTAGATAAACATAGACCTGCACTACCACCGACCCACAAGGAGACACAAGATGAGTAACTGGACGCCACCAGAGCGCCCCGAGTGGGTCGCGAAAGTCATTGAAGAAGGCGAGCACATGGATATTAAGCGGGTGGTCCCGCTGAATCCAGACGAACTCATGGCCACCGCGATCGAGGCAACCGGCTTTAGCGACTTTGGTGCCGATTATTGGCTCGAGGGATTTCATGTCTTTATCGACGCCCTCGAGAATGAGGCTGAACTGCACTTGCTTGGGCGCCTTATGGCGCGTTCGGACATACTGAATTGGCTGCAAGCAAGATTGGGGATAGAAGCAGCTTACGCTCAGCACCCGGAAATCGAAGATGAGGTCATCGACCAACCTGTCATCGTAACCGGCCTGCCGCGTGCGGGAACTTCGATCTTGTTTGAGCTGTTAGCGCAGGACCCTCAGTTTGGCTCGCCTCGTAACTGGGAAATTTTGTTCCCCTACCCCCCTCCTGAGACAGCAACCTACTATACGGATCCCAGAATCGAGCAGTGTGAACAACTGGTAACCCAATGGAATCGGGTAACGCCTACATTTGCGGCCATGCACGAACTGGGGGCAGAGATTCCGAACGAGTGCATCGTAGCAATGAGCTACACTTTCTTGACCGAGAATTTGCCAGGGCAGTATCAGATACCCAGCTACAACGCCTGGTACTATCAGCAGGATTTACGCCCAGCGTATGCCGATTACAAGCGCATGCTAAAGCTCTTACAGTGGAAGAACCCGCGCAAACACTGGCTCTTGAAAGCGCCTTCGCACTTGGGCAATTTGCCTGTCGTGTTTGATACCTTCCCCGATGCCCGCGTCGTTATCACTCACCGAGACCCCATTGTCGCGCAGGCGTCGGTTACGAATTTGCTGGGAACACTGTACTGGATGCGCAGTAGCCAAGCGTTTGATGCGGGCGCCTTCGAGAACCTGATGACACCGGAAGCTGGCGCTGCGCGACTAAACGGCGTGGTCGATTTATTGGAAAGCGGTACCGTGCCTAATAATCACATTCACCATTTCCTATATGCTGACTTAGTTAGCAAACCCGCTGATGCGCTGACCCGTTTGTATCAAGAATTCGGTGAACCCATCACCGCCGATGCGCTCGCAGCGATGCAGCGATACCTGGAACACAAGCCCCAAGGCAAGTTCGGCAAGCACAACTATTCGATTGGAGAGCAGCAAGAGATTGAGCGGAAGCGGGGCTTATACCAGCGCTATCAATCGTACTTTGGTATTCCAAACGAGTTTTGAGGAATGAATAACCCCGCGACAAAAGAGCCTTAGCTGCGGTGCCGGAGCAACGATGGGGCTGGGGGGTGCGACAAACGCGTTGGAATGTGACGGTGGGGTCGGAGTGTACTCCGACCGATCCGATCGAACTTTAAACAATGAGCGGGCGCCGCACAAATGGTAGGTGTAGACTCCGCCAACTATGTTCGCGACCGCTTTGTTCTTATCTCCTGTTTTCAAGCAGTTACGGGGTGAAACGGGCAGCCCCTAAGAGCAGCAAGACACCACTGACGATTCACATCCTCCACTAACGATTCACATCCACTACCACGCGGCCTTTGATCTTGCCCTGCAGGATGTCCTCGCCGACTTTAATGGCATCGGCCAAACCGATTTCAGTCGCAATGGCGTCAAATACAGTAGCGTCAAGATCACGCGCTAGACGTTCCCATGCCTTTAAGCGAATAGGTTTAGGCGCCATAACGCTATCGACACCCAGCAAAGCGACGCCGCGCAAAATAAAGGGCATAACCGTTGCCGGTAGATCGGCACCCTGCGCCAACCCGCAAGCAGCGACCGCTCCGCGGTATTGCGTCGAGGCCAGTGCGTTAACAAGGGTATGACTTCCGACGGCGTCCACCACACCTGCCCAACGTTCTTTCTGCAAAGGACGGCCCTTTTCAGATAACTCTGCGCGATCCATTACCGCAGTGGCACCCAGTGATTTAAGGTAAGCCTCTTCGCTCAATTTACCGGTAGCGGCGACCACAGAAAAACCCGCAGCGGCTAACAACGATACCGCGAAACTGCCTACACCGCCCGTTGCGCCGGTAACGAGGATTTCGCCCTGATCTGGGGTGATACCGTAATCGACTAACGCATCAACGCACAATGCCGCCGTGTAGCCGCCCGTGCCGATGATCATCGCTTGTTTAGTTGTAAAAGCCGATGGCACGGAAATCAGCCAATCGCTTTTCAGTCGCGCTTTTTGTGCAAGACCACCCCAATGGCCCTCGCCTACGCCCCAACCATTCAATACGACCCGATCGCCCACTTTAAAATCGGCGTTGTCGCTGGCCGTCACACGCCCCGCAAGATCAATTCCCGGAACCATAGGGAAAGATCGCACAACGGGGGACGCACCCGTAAGCGCCAATCCGTCTTTGAAGTTAATCGTGGAGTAGTCAACATCTATCGTGACATCCCCATCAGGCAGGCTCGATTCATCTAACTGCTGGACAGTAACCGATTGGAGATCGTCAATCTTATCGATTACGAGTGCTGAAAACATATCACATCCTTATTTCGTATTGAGCAAAACGTTTGTAAGTAGATCTGTACTCTAACACGCCATGCTAGCATCGTGATGTTCCAGAGGCATCTAACACCAACGGCGTTTACTGAGCACCGACAATCAAGTTATTGATTCTGGGATACAATCTTACGCAAAGATCCGAAAGAGCTGAGGCCTCATCCGAGCAAACCGAAAAGCTGAGTGTCGGAGGATAGCTCATAAAAATGGAGAGTTCACTGAGCTAACCCCAATACTGCGAGCATCTGATTGTGATCAAAGTACTCGCGCCACACCTTAATTTTTCCGTCTTCAATCTCCATGCTGCCAAACACCGGCACCCGACCTTTGTGCCCATTGAACTCGATGACATCGTGACGCTCGATCATCACGACACCGTTGACAACGCCTATATTGCGTATATCGAAGTCAACCGCGGTCAGCAGAGAGCCAATCCTAGAAGTATGCGCACGCATGGCATTGGGTCCCACCATGGGGTCCTTCTCGGCATAGTGAATCACGCCATCATCGGCGATCAAGTTTGCGGCGGCCTCCCAATCCAGATTTTCATACGCATCCAACATGGCTTGTGCGACGACCAATCTCGCTTCGTCGGTCATGGCATCCGCGTCAATCGCGGGCTCTCGCGGCGCGATGGGGTGTGGGGGTTCAGCATCGAGCACCCCCATTTCACTCAAAAGCCAATTTCGATCGTAGTACTCCCGCCATTCTTTCACCTGCCCATCCGCAATTGTGAGCACCCCAGTGACCGGTACCAAACCCGTTTTACCGTTGAAATCGAAGCTGTCTAGGCGCTCGATCACCACGTCATCGCCTAGCATACCCATGTTGAGAACGATAAACTCCATGCGGGTCAGACCTTGCTCAAACGCAACGAATCGCTCGCGGATTGCATCTGAGCCAACCGTTGGCTCGGCCATCATGTTGGCGAGCACACCGTTTTTACCAAAGAGTTGATAAACACGTTTCCAATCCAATGTGTTCCATGCGTCTAGCATATCGCGAGCGACCGCGAGCTTATTCTCGTTCACGTTCAATGCATCCTCTTTTTTCATTACCGGTATGATGATTTCGTTGCGGCGCCAGAACCCGAGTGTCCATGGCGGGTTATACTGATTTAGGGTCGGCTCGCCCAAGCCCTTCCATTCGCTATTCGCTAAAAACGCCCTCAATTTTTGCCAGTGTGCTTCTACCATCTCTGCATTAGCGCGGCCCGAGAACCGTATAACAGCGGCCGTATATGCGGGTACTTCTCTAAAGTTGACTCGCTCATCATTTGGCTTCGGTAACTCTGCCAAATCGTATTCACTTGGGATCATGAAAGTCATCTCGGGGGAGTCAGCCATCATGGTTGTGCTGACGGGGGCGGTCATTGCAATCTCTTGCTCTTTTTCGTTACCGCCAAAGATGTAACCTGCCAGCACTCGGAATCCGGAGTTTTGAGAACCATCCATTTTGGTGACAGCAACCAAGTGTGGTTCGTACGCTCGGATTTCAATGCCGTTTTCAAACTCCTGCAGTACAGAATACTTGGGTTCTTCTATAGCCATCACGCTCACGGAAAATATCAATACCAAACAAACCAGCAGCCCGTTTTTCATGAAAATTGCTCGCTTTAAACAAATTGATACGAAAGTTACGGCAGGCGGATCAAGTGCGAAGGGGTCGGCGTAAACTCCGACTCCTTCACCGCAAACGGCACGGCTAAATCTTCATTTCGATTGCACCAAAGCCAATAGCATGGGGGCGGAGTGCGGTCCGGCCCCATGGTAGCGACGTATTGATCGCAGGCCGTACTACTGAATCCTCGTTTTCAGGTAACCCAAGCTCGATGCATAAGTCAGCACTTCGTCACCCGCTCGAAGATAAGCCCAAGGCATCCAAATGTTCGGCATCTGGAAACTCACGCCATCCGGTGTACCCAACATGACCGTCGTACCTGCCGGCACTTTGCCGCAGGATCCGAGTGAAACGAGCCGCCCTTGATAGGTGTAGTCATCAGCGCAGTCTTTAAGGGCTTCTGCCAACACTCTATCGGCATTCCAGATCATCTGATTACCTTGACCGCGCTGTCGAAGCTCGCCATTCACCGCGAGCCCCAAAGA
>JAUHWV010000314.1 GCA_030427335.1 Gammaproteobacteria bacterium
ATTAAAGAGGGTATAACCATCAGTGCTGTGACAATAAAGAAGCGCTCCCAGCTACCGAGCCAGTCAACCGTGTAGCCGCTGAATCCGGCAAGCGTCGTGCGGCTCAAATTTCCCAAAGACGCCAGCAAGGCATATTGTGTCGCGCTGAAAGCGCGCCCAGTGAGTGCGGTAAGGAATGAAACAAAAGCAACCGTAGAAAAAGCGGTGGTAAAGTTGTCCACAACCAACGTAAGCACCAAAAGCCAAGGCACAGGTCCTGCAGACGCCAAAACCGCGAACATCAGATTACTGCTTGCCATGGCAATACCGCCAATCATCAGCCCTTTAACAACGCCATAGCGCGTATTAAACGCACTCCCAAGCAGGGTAAACACGATCGTAATAATCCAGCCAAAAAGCTTGGTGTACTCCGCAATTTGCTCGTTGGTAAAGCCCACTTCTTTATAGAAGACAATGGACATACGGCCTAGAAACGCTTCACCCACCTTAAACAAAAAGATAAAAAGCATTAAAGTCAGAGCGAGACTCACGCCGTTTCGGCGAAAGAAATCGGCAAAGGGCTCAATCACCGTTACTAAAAACCAACGCCCAACGGAGCCAAACTGTGCGTATCGCTGCTCTGACTCTGCCTGAAGCGCGGAACGTTCGGTGCTCGGCTCTCTGACCATCAAAGTCGCGATAATAAGGCAACACAAAACGCCCGCCATCAGCCAGTACACTTGGTTCCAGCCGAGCGCATCGGCTCGAGAGAATGCGAGATATCCGGGGAGAGAATAGCCTGTCCACCAACCCACAATGGCCATAGCCGCAGCTGCCGGCAAACGCGACTCTTCTGCCTGAGAAAATTGATCGATTCGAAACGCATCGACAGCGATGTCTTGGGTCGCACTACTTATGGCGATACCTAAGGCCAGCAAACCAATCACCAAAAGGCTATCCTTAGGATCAACTTGAGTAATCGCGACAACTAGAGCAAGCATCACGAGTTGCGTAGTGAGGATCCACGATCGCCTCTGGCCAAGCACCCGCGTGAGCAGAGGTATAGGCACCCGATCAATTATTGGGGCCCACAAAAAATTGATCGCGTACACCGTAGCAACTGAGCCCATGAGCCCGACCTGCGCCCGCGATATACCCGCATCAGTGAGCCAGCCGCTAAAATTGGATCCTATCAATACGAAAGGGAAGCCGCTCGCGCAGCCCATTAAGAATATCCACAACAAGCGAATGTCGTGGTAATTCGCTAGTGTCTGCCGCCAAGATCGCTGCATGCTTCCCCCATGATTGCCGTGTGACTACTGTAACCGCACCCTCTCGTTGGGGAAAGCATTCTCAGACGCTGAGCAAACCGATGAAATTAGATCCGAATACCACCGTCCGTCTCGATAACTCGGCCCGTCAAATAATCGTTCTCAAAGATAAACGCAGCTGTCGACGCAATTTCAGCCGGCTCACCAACACGACCGAGTGGGATTTGCGCGGACATTTTGGCAAGGGCTTCAGGCTTCATAGACGCGATCATCTCGGTGCCAATAAATCCGGGGGCAATAGCCATCGCGCGAATACCGAAACGAGCCAGTTCTTTCGCCCAAGTCACGGCCATAGCAGCAACGCCCGCCTTAGCGGCCGAATAGTTGGTTTGCCCGATATTACCTGCCCGCGATACAGACGAAATATTGA
>JAUHWV010000093.1 GCA_030427335.1 Gammaproteobacteria bacterium
CGTGAAATTAGAAGCCATATGCGTAGACATTAGGGTCGGGTAGGGCTTAGAGCAAAGTGCGTCGCTAATATAGGTCTTTTACACTCGAGCAATATCGCGCCTAAAAATAAGGTAACAGAGTCGGGATTCGGGATTCGGGATTCGGGATTCGGGATTCGGGATTCGGGATTCGGGATTCGGTCACACTACGCCGCCCATCCAACATCACGCAGGTTTATTCGCTTTTTTCCACATATCCGGGGACACACCCACATCCCGTTTAAACGCTCTCGAGAAGGCCGAGACATTTTGGTATCCCAAAAAATCAGACAATTCCGATATGGATATGTCCGATTGCTGCAGATAATCCATCGCGGTATCCACTTTGACTTGCTTGAGTAAGGCTTGAAACGACGAACCACGCGCCTGCAAATCGCGTTGCAAACGTCTGGGGTGCAAACCCATTTGCTCAGCAACAAAAATGAGGTTGTCGTACCGCGATCCCAAAGAGCGCTTTATTTCATGAACAACACGAGCCTCGAACGATTTTTGTACCCCCGAAGCGTCGGCGATTGCCGTTAATTGTTGCTTGATTAACTCATACACTTGGGCATCCGCTGTAGGAATGGGCAATTGCAAATCGCGGCGATCAAACACGATCGCGTTGTGAACCTGGTTAAAGAGCACCGGCACTTCAAAGTAAGACTCCATCCGAGCGCGATTCATCGGGGTACCCGAGCTCAGGTGAATTTGAACAAAGTTCAGCTTTCCCGCACTGAGCGAGTGCAAAGCTTTGTATACGAGGGTAACCGCCAATATAGTCAATTGGCGTGTTGATTCCGGGAGCCTTACGTTGGTTTTGCGAACCAGTGCCGCGTATTGATCATCTTGCTCTAAATACCAAGCGCTATACTCACTGTTCAGCAGTGAAAAACGAAGCGCATCCTCAATGGCAACGCCTAAGGTACCCGCAAATTTAACGAGTTGCCCGACGCGAGCGAATCGGTTCGGCGGCTGCTTTGTGGCCACTAGGAACCCGAAGTGATCACAGCCCGATCGGGCCGCCACGTCATTGAAGAATCGATTAATGCTCTCTACCGGAATGAATTGATCTGCATCCGTTAATTGGTCCGGCTCAATTCCTGCGATCTCGAGCGAGGGGCTTAACTCAATTCCTAGCTCACTTGCGGCATCTTGTGAACCTAAAAGAATTTGCGCCGACATCTTAAGCGGCGGTGAGATCTGAGGAGAATGCGTTATGGGCATACCGTACTCTAGGTAAATTCAAACGGACTGTCGTTAAATGATAAACAGAAACGCATAAACTGCGCTATGTTATTCGAAACGAATTCAATCAAAGGAATCCATATGCGCTCGCAGGGACTCGCTATCTTAATCACGATTCTTCTGGGAATCTTCGGTCAAACGGCGAACGCCGAAGTTGTAATTATAGAAACCAGCCTCGGCGAAATTGAAATACAAGTGGCAACAAGAGAAGCCCCAGCCACTTCGCAATACTTCCTCAATATCGTATCTAAAGGCTTGTATAACGATGGCAGTGTGTATCGAGCCGCAAGACTCGACGACACGCCCGAAATGCAGTTTATTCAGGCGGGTATGCTGCAGAGTCTGTTGACCCAAACCGGACCCATTTCAGCCAATAATTATGACTTCCCGGTGCTGACAGAAATCGAATCCACTGAACAGACTGGCTTAAAACACGAGGTAGGTACCGTCTCATTTGCACGCGATTTGCTCGATACGGGCTATGTCATCCCGGACATTTTTATCTGTTTACGCGATTGCCCTTGGGCCGATGCTTACGGGCGCGACAAGCCCGACACAAGAGGATTTCCGGCGTTTGGGAAAGTCACTCGAGGACTGGATGTGCTAAAAAAAATCGCTGGGGCTGAGACCAATGGTGCAACCACCATACCGTTCTTACAGGGCCAAATTTTGTCCGAACCTGTTCGAATCAAACGTGCCCGCGTGATTTCTGATTAAACGCATCAATGCACGATTATTCGCGGCGCAAAAAGATTCTCGGCCGGTGCCATATTGACCATTCCTGGGTGCATTTGATAGCGCCTGATCCTTGGGTAAATCGCGGCTCGAGAGCAACAAGGGGCAGATTCATAGAATCTGCCCCTTTGGCTAAGATATCGATACTTGCCTCACAGAGAATTCCGATTAGGCCGCCGCTTGTCTCTTCAACAGCCGACCCATGCGACGCTTTCCGAGTTCATCTGAGGGCTCGTCATTCTGCCAAGCAATCTGCCCACCGATAATAACCGTTTCCACCACACCATTGGATCGGTTCACCAACTGCTCGTGACTGAACTCCTCGCGATAACGTCGCTGCACGCTTCCTTCTCCATCGTAGGACCTCAGCTTATCGGGATCAATCAAAATCAAGTCGGCCGTGTCGCCGACATAAATTGTACCGGCGTCTACGCCGAATAAATCGGCTGGATCCTTCGTTAAACGTTTGACCATGTAGCTGAGATCTTGATCTCCACCCTGGGCCGCCAATTTTAGGCTGCGCAGGTTGACGTCATAAAAGGCCATATTCGTAAGATGAGCACCGCTGTCGTTGAAACCGGGCAAAAGAACGGGGTTCATCAACAACTCGCGAACGCGCACTGGGTTGTTGTTGGCTGTCGTAATACGCCAGGTCAGATCGGTGTCGAAAGATTTGAGCATTTGAAGCACAAGATCCGCCTCGTCCCTGACCGCGGCGAAATCGCCGTCTAAATTAAGTTTCTCTTGCTCTAGCGGTTGATGTTTGCCTTGGCGGTAAGCTGCTATCCGGTCTAGGACATCTTGGAACGATAGCCCTACCCAAGAATCAACAGGACATCGCTCAATGTGCATGCTGCTTAAATTCCGATCGAGCGCGTAGTCCTCCGCTTTCATGATGCGTTTCAAGCGCGCCAGACTGAAACCACTTTTGCCGTTCATCCACATGGCACGAAACGCCTCAGCATAACCCGGCTCATTTAGAATCTTCATGCGCGCTTCGCGATCTTCAAGGTCCGTCTCGTTTAGACGTCGCAATTCGGGGATTTCTTCTGCCAGAGGCGTAATGGCACCATCGCCCCAAGTCGTAAACGGCGCACCCAAGGCCTGCATGTAAAAACGGCCCTTAACCAGTGCAGAATTCATAAGCCGCGAAAGCAAGACTGCCATTCTAGAAAGGCGCTGGTTGTGCGCAAAATCCATAGCGGCAACGACCGTCGTCTTGAGTGCCTTACCATGCAAACGTCCACTGGTGAGCAAAAAGGTTTTTAGAGTCCCAATCACGCTGTCTTTGGGTGGAGTCGCTTGCCACACAGCATCTTTGTCACGCACGACTTGTGTCAATTCCTTGAGCTCGCCGTATTTGGCAAACTGCGTAGGAATGGTCTTTTCGGTATGCGGGTGCGCTGCCAAATAATGAAAGGGTAATGCGTCTGTGGAAAAGCCCGTGTAGCCGTCATCTAAGGCTTGCCCTAATTTTGCTTTCATTATTTCGAGCTCATCCTGCGTCGGATCTCGAGTGATGCTTGCGTCAAAACCCATAGCGTCGATACGGAGCATGGAATGGGGCAGCAGAGGGACCACATTAGGGCCCAAATTCAAACCTTCCAGGTGTTCCAAGTACGCTTTAGGGTTATCCCAACTCACGCCGTCGGCGCAGTTCTTCAAAACATGCTTAGGAATATTTTCTACCCGCGCATAACAGCTCACTATTGGGTCGTTCACTCCATCTCGCTGGTTTCCAAATGCCAAGCCCAAACTGCAATTCGCAATAACAACGCTGGTGGTGCCATGCCGCGTAGACTCGGGTAAATCAGGGGCGATCTCCAACTCCAGGTCGTAGTGCGTATGAATGTCAAATAAACCCGGCATTAACCATTTCCCGGTGGCATCAATCACACGATCCGCTGCGAGCTGGCACGCTGCTTCGCCTCGGGCAACGACTTTCCCCTTGCGAATGGCTATATCCTCAACAACGGGCGCATCACCGTTGTTAAATATCTTGGCGCCGGTGATAAGAATATCGGCTTGTGTTTCGTTCGACATAGTTTGGCCCTCGTTCTTTTCAGCACTTTAGTGCAAGGATTTGGTTCGAGCAAGACGGCTTTGGATACAAGCCCATTCTACGAGAATTTTAGGTATACCGAGGGGGCTCCGAGCCCGGAACGCAGAGCAATAATCGTCGGGCCCTGACACTGATTCGAACCTTAAAAAACGTCGTTTGGACGATGCTGCCCGCATATTGTTCGTCTATTGTGGAAGCACTTTATAAGGAGAACAACATGAGCCAAAATGAAAACCCCGCTTTGTCACCCCAACTCGCACTGGGCATCTTAGCCGCTGTCATCGTAATCCTATTAATATTCATTGGCCTTGTGGTGCTAACCGGTGTCACTGAAGTGTGGGCGGGATTCCTGTTTTTGCTCTACTGGGGCGGCATCCATAAGCTCAACATGGAAGAATATGCACCCGCATTCATCGGTGCACTATTCGGGCTGGTTCTAATCTATTTAGCACACCATCTTGGCGAGCTTGTTGGTAATCCAGATCTGGGTCTGCCGCTATTTTTAACTTTGATCTGCGTGCTCGTTTATTTCCAGATACTCGGCAAACTCCACACCTTCAACAACCTGGCCGCCATGCTGTTTTTGACCGTGGGCACCATTCCACAACTGGCCGAGATATCAGTCATCGAGATGGGCAAAGGCATAGTCGCAAGCGCCCTCTACTTTGGCGCCCTAGGCTGGATAGGCGCAAAACTCGCAGCTAAAAAGCAGGCAGCCAGCGAGCAACTCACTAACGGAAAATAATGCGGGTCGAAGCAAAAACCCCCAACCTTTGTCACCGGCTATTGCTACCGGTGGCACTCTATCATAGAATCGTGTCATTACAGATTTAAAAGGTAAGCCGTCGTGCCCCAATTGCAACTCCATCCAGATCGATTGTTCCCATCCGACTCAAACGTACGAGCGATCGCAAGAGAGCTCTACGCGAGCGTGAAAGATCTGCCTATCATTAGCCCTCACGGCCATACTGATCCATCTTGGTTCGCAAACAATACACCTTTTGATAACGCCGCCGATCTGCTGATTAAACCCGACCACTACGTGTTTCGGATGTTGTACAGTCAAGGGATTAAGTTAACGGATTTGGGCGTACCAACCGCTGATGGCTCTGCCACGAGCACCGATAACCGTGAGATATGGCGACTCTTCGCTACGAACTATCATTTGTTTGCAGCAACGCCTTCGCGAATGTGGCTTGATCATGTCTTTTCCGAAGTTTTTGGGTTCACCGACAAGCTTGATTCCTCTACTGCAGATCAGTACTTTGATGCAATCAACGAGCAATTAGCCACGCCGGAATTTCTGCCTCGCGCCTTACTTGATCGATTCAATATCGAACTGATCGCCACTACGGAGTCCGCACTGGACACCCTTCCTCACCACCAAAAAATTCAACAGGATGGCTTGGGGCACCGGGTCATTACAGCTTATCGCCCCGACAATGTAGTAGATCCAGATTACGAGGGTTTTACCGATAATTTGGCCGAATTTGGCCGCATCACGGGGTGCGATATCAGCACATGGGCTGGCTATCTAAATGCACATCGCAATCGCCGAGCCTACTTCAAATCGATGGGAGCAACCTCTACTGACCACGGTCACCCAACCGCTCGCACAGCCAACTTGAGTTTGAGTGAGTGCGAAGCCCTGTATGACATCGTCAAACAAGGTAAGGCAACCGCAGAGCAAGCCGATACATTTAGAGGGCAGGTGCTGACTGAAATGGCGGGAATGTGCCTCGAAGATGGTTTGGTCATGCAGCTTCACCCAGGCAGCGTTCGAAATCACAATGCGCAATTATTTAGCCAGTTCGGCAGAGATAAAGGGGCTGATATTCCGGAACGCACCGAGTACGTTCGCGCGCTCAAACCGCTGTTGGATAAATATGGCAATGAACCCAACTTCACTCTGATTCTTTTCACCTTAGATGAAACGGTATACAGCAGAGAACTTGCCCCCTTGGCGGGCCACTACCCCTGCTTGCGCCTGGGCCCGCCGTGGTGGTTCCACGATAGTCCGGAAGGTATGCGCCGCTTCCGCCAACAGGCAACAGAAACGGCGGGCATATTTAATACGGCAGGGTTTAATGATGACACCCGAGCGTTTCTGTCCATCCCAGCTAGACATGATGTCGCTCGCCGTATGGATTGTGTGAGTTTGGCGGAATGGGTTTCTGATCACAGAATTGGGCTGGATGAGGCGATGACACTGGCTTATGAAATGGCCTACGGTTTGGCAAAGCGAGCGTATAAGCTGGGTTAATTGGAGCGCGCGGTAGACTCTCGCTCAATCAACTCGGGCAAAAATCGGTTACCAGGTGCAGCTTCCGGAAAGGAGCCGTTTAACCTAGCAAGCAGTCGGTGTGCCGCCGCTTCCGCCATTTCTTCGTTTGGGCGCGCCAAAGTTGTAAGCGGAGGTGACACCAAGCTAGCTGCTGAATCGTTATCGTAGCCCACGACCAATAAGTCCTGCGGAATACCCAACCCCATTTGCTGCGCCTGCTGCATAGCCCCAATAGCCATTTGGTCGTTTCCAGCAAAAATCGCGTCAGGTCGCCCCTTCAGACTCAACAGCTTCAATGCAGCTTCGCGGCCACCGTTATACGAGAAATCACCATACACGATATACTCATCGGGCAGCGCAAACCCTCGTTTGGCAAGCGCCGCTTTTAGACCCTCAAGCCGTTCCTGGGAAGCAATGCGGTCCACTGGGCCTGATATTACCCCCACAGTCGTCACTGCTCGATCCTCAAACAGCGCTGCAACCAAACCCATCGCCTCTCGATCCAGAGATACGACCATATTTGCCTCGTCATCCACCAACCTCGCACCAAAACGAACATAAGGTATATCATTCTCTCTGAATGCCTCAATCACCTGTTCGTCGTTTGCAATAGGAGGTAAGAGAACCAAGCCTTCCAGTTGTGTCCGCTTAACGAATTGAATGATTTCATCGACATAGTCTGGTTTATGAGATTGGACGGGCTTCACAATCAACTCGTAGCCAGATTGTTCACAAGCGCGGAGCAATCCTTTCTGAACAGGATGGAGCACTGCAGCATTCATATCGTTAAACAATAAGCCCAGAAGATAAGATCGACGCGATGCCAAACCACGTGCTTGTGCGTTAGGAGAAAAATTTAAGCTTCGAATAGCAGCCAAAATTCGCTCTCGCGTATCTTGGTTTACTTTATTTGAGTTGTTAATAACTCGAGATACCGTTCTTTTTGATACCCCAGCTAACTCAGCCACATCGTTGATTGTCGCGATCACTGCAGTCTTCACACGCTTTTCCATCAGAGCATAGACCCGCTATCAGAAAGCCCAGACTCGCCAAAAGCCAGAGAGGGTGTTTGACTGCGCGGAATAATCGCCCCGCGCACCCCGATCACAGCAGCCGCCAGATGATGTGCCTGCAAAGCCGCCTGCTCTGGTGCTAGCTGCGCCAGCCGACCAGCCAAGTAGCCAGCATTAAACGAGTCACCTGCACCGGTGGTATCAACAACGTGATCGACCTTTCTGGCCGGCACCTCACAGCGCTCGGCGCCGCTCGCAATAACCACTCCTCTGGCTCCACGCTTTATCAAAACTTCCGTCACGCCAGCCGCCTGATAGCGCGCGATTACGTCTTCTTCAGACTGACCATCAAACAGGTCTTGCTCATCGTCCAGCGTTGGCAAACCAACATCGGTTACAGTCAACATAGCGCTCATCACTTGCTGCGCGTGTGGCCGAGACACCCAGCCCTTCGGGCGGAAGTTGATATCAAAAACGACGCACCCCCCTCGCGCACGCCATTCCTGAAGTGCGGCCACCAGAGTTTCGCGACCCGCATCCGTCATGAGCGACAGAGTGATCCCACTTAAATAGAACACGCCAAATGGCGAGAGCAGCTCAAGCCACTGCGTTTTAGAGCGTTCGGAACTGAACCATTGCTTGGCCGCTGACTGAGCGCGCCAGTAATGGAAGCTTCGCTCCCCATGAGCATCCGTTTGGATCGCATACATGCCGGGAACGGCGCCCGCTAATCGCTGTACAGCCGAGGTATCCACCCCTTCACTACGCCACTGCTCAAGCATCCAATCACTGTAGGGGTCGTCACCCAGCGCGGTCAGGTAGCTCACCTTGGCGCCCAATCGCGACAAGTACACCGCGGTGTTTAGAGTGTCTCCGCCCATGGCCAACTTTGTCGCCGGCGAGGCCCCCACAAGCCCCTCGGGCAGGGCCAGTTCAAGCATACATTCCCCTGCGATCAGTACAGCAGGGCTCTTAATTCCGGCAAAATCAAACATGTTTTCGGTACTCACAGAAAGCCCATGGCCCGCGGTAAGACTTCGCTGATCGCGGGAATGTAGGTGACCAATAGCAAGACAATCATCATGGCTGCATACATAGGCAATAGGGGCCGAATGATATTGTGAATACTGGTCTTGGCAACGGCACAGCTCACAAACAAAACGGAGCCGACAGGCGGGGTGCACAAGCCGATCGACAAATTCAACACCATAATGATCCCGAAATGGAGTGGCGTAATGCCCATT
>JAUHWV010000315.1 GCA_030427335.1 Gammaproteobacteria bacterium
TCACTCCACACGTCATGATTTCCTAGTACGGCCACCACGGTAGTGCTGCTCGTCATACGCCCAAGAATTTCGCTTACTGCTAGACGGTGACTATTGCTCAGGGGCTCAGTAGCCGACTGCTTGGTGTAATCGCCGAGCAAGGTCACTAAAACAGGCTCAGACCTCTCAACTTCCTCCACAATCTGCACAAGTTGGGCCAGGCTGGTTGGGCTGTCTGGCACATGTAGATCACTTAGCACAGCGATTCGGATAGTGGGTGCGCTGGTTTTGGTTGAATCGCTGAGCTGTTCCCCGCTCACGGCGATAAATACGTCGTTACGCTCAACTTTATGTGACTTCGAGCAACCCACAAGAGTAAGCAAAACGGTAAAAAATAAGAAAAGTTTCATGACGGCACTTTAGCATCTGGGCATGCAGGAGTCAGCGAGATTACCTGGTTGGACGCAGGCGTCAGGGTCAACTCCGACCCTTTCGTCAGCAGCACTATCTTTGACGCTGTAATCAACGCTCTCGGTTGCGCGAACAATTAACAACAATCAAATCATTACAGCCGCCATAGGAAATTAGGCCTTCCGGTTATACCGCATTGCCGTATAATACCGCGTACCGTATTCGCAGAGGGTGACACCGGCCGTCCTAGCATCTCTCCAGAAGACAATGTTTAGAAGAGATGGGTCAATTTTACTTCGGCGAAAATATAAGACAGTGGGTCAAATTTAAACCGGCGTTGTAACCGGTCTACATCGCAGAGGCTATCGCTCATGACTAAACGCAATATCGGCTCCGAAATCCTGGAAGGGATTCGAGAAATCCAGAAGCATCGGGCAGGCATAGTGACTTTGAAAAGCACCGAGCTATCCATGCCCTCACCGCCTCATGTCATCCGGGCGGAACTCAATCTGTCCCAATCTGCGTTTGCGGCGATGCTGGGTGTCAGTGTCCGCACGCTCCAAGATTGGGAGCAAGGCCGCCGCCAACCCCAGGGGCCCGCGTTGGCGCTTTTGCGTGTTGCTGAGCAGTTCCCCGAGGTGCTCGTTAACTTGCGCTAGCTGCCTTCCTGAGAATCGGTTGAGTCCTAGAGCAATCAATCTATCGGCGAAGAAACCAGACTCAGAGCGAATCGTTTGCTAACTATACGTATCGCTTTACTTTACGCTTGTATAACCGCGGTGTAGGCAGGTATCGCGAATATGGATGCGTTCCGCTCTAAATCTGATGCGCCCATGAATACTTTCGCGACAGGTTTTTAACGCTTTCGCTGCCCTTTCAAAAATTTCTGTAGAAACTCGCGCTTAACCCTAAAATTACTGTAATCGCGGCTCTCACGATTGCTCCTTAGTCTGCATTTGCGCCAACAAAGGCGCTTTGAAGGAGTAAATTATGAAATACAAAGCATTACTGGCAGGGCTTGCCCTGTGTGCCTCGCCCGCGTTCGCTGGCGAATTCTCTCTGGGTGGAGGAGTGAACTATTTGGATGATGGCGACCTGTCCATCACCTCCCCCGCACTTACTTACGGGTATCGCTTCAATGATACGTTTGCAATCGGCGGGGAAATCGCCAGTGGTGGCGATGACACCTATGACTTCGTGAATGTCGAGCTTGATTCGTATGTGACCGTAAAGGCACAGTTCGGGGG
>JAUHWV010000316.1 GCA_030427335.1 Gammaproteobacteria bacterium
TTCTTTTTGCTCATTGGGCTGTCGGGTTGGCCCGCTCCAGAGATTATGTTGGTGGCTTTGGTCATTGGTGTCTTGTCGGTGCTAAAGCCCTTCCTATACTACCCGCTGATGACGCGCCTACATGTTCCCGCCCGCGTTTCGTTTTTGAGCTCAATGGCGCTCGGCAATTACAGCGAATTTGGTCTCATAGTTCTGGCCGTCGCCGCGAGTGCAGGATGGGTCGACGCACAATGGAGCGGAGCAATCAGCCTGGCTATAGCCGTATCTTTTGTTATCTCGTCTCCAATTAATACGAAAGCGCACGCCTGGTATCGCAAATGGCAGCCGGTGTTACGTCGATATGAAACGGTTCGTGTGCGTGAGTCTCGGCCCGATACCAGCAAGGTCGAGGTTATGGTACTGGGAATGGGGAATATCGGCGAGGGCGCTTATGAGGATCTGGCGACCGAGTACGGGTATAGCGTGCTCGGGGTGGACGATAACGATAACAAGCTGCTGAAACACATGGCGCATCACCGGCGCGTGGTCGCAGCGGATGCGACCGATCCCGACTTTTGGGCGCGCATTGATCTAGCCAAGCTAAAATTGGTGATGTTGGCGCTGACTAATCATCAGGAAAATATGGTGGTCACGCGACTGCTTAAAGAATTGGGTTACCAAGGCCAAATTGCTGCGGTCGTGCGATTCCCTGAAGAGGCGCAAGAGCTTGAGGAGCATGGGATCTCGGCTTTTTATCTGTTCGCGCAGGCGGGGTCGGGTTTTGCCGCCCATGCGCGAGCTCAGCTCTCGGATCATTAGAGGCGCTTTTAGGTTCACTTCCTTGCCAACAGCTAACAGCCAACAGCCAACAGCTACCGGCCTCTGGCTACGAGCGTGAGTAACTCCTATTGGTTTCCGGCTACCACTGACAAGTTGCGGTTGGTCTTGCCGTCCCGTCATTTTAACGCAAGCCCCTGTCAATGATCCGGCGGCGGCGTAAACTGTACCCATTACAGGAGGATTATGATGATTAAAAAAGCACTGGTATTGAGCTCGGCACTGATTACCTTACCGGGTTGTGTTATTGCGGCGAAAACCACCAACGCCCCCAGAACGGCGGACTCAATGGATGAGTGCATACAGCAGTGTGCAGCTCAGTTTAGCGGAAAGCCCTTTGAAATGGGTGACCACAAAGTGTGGGTGAGTAAGCTCGACGGCGATGATATTGAGCGTGAAATTGAAGTGTTTCTAGAGGGAGAGCAATTCGCATCCAATGATGGTGAGCGCATCATTCGCATCGAAAAACGCGGACCCAATGGTGAAGTGGACCGTTGGGTTGGCAGCCCAGAGGATCTCCCTGAGGGAGAGGGGTTTGAGGTAATCATCGATGCAGAAGAGCTGCCCCACTCGCCCAAAGGTGTCAAAGTCATTAAGATCGGTGAATCGCAGATTCACACTCTGGGCGGAGTGCCTGCACCTGCGCCTCGAAGTACCTTGACTCAGGAGTTGCGTGATTTAGGCGATGCTAAGCGAGAGGGCCTGATCACAGACGAGGAGTTCAGCGAGCTCCGCAGAGCCGTGCTCGAAAAGCACAAAGGCATTAAATCACCCCAGTAAAGACTTAATCTCTGCGCCTGTATT
>JAUHWV010000001.1 GCA_030427335.1 Gammaproteobacteria bacterium
GGGCGTGGACACAATCGTATGTATGTCGGTCAATGACGCCTTTGTCATGGGCGCTTGGGGCAAAGCGCAAAACGCCGATGAAATTCTGATGCTGGCCGATGGCAATGGCGAGCTAACCAAGGCGTTAGGTTTAGAACTCGATGGTTCGGGTTTTGGTCTTGGGACTCGTAGCCAACGCTTTGCCATGATCGTCGAGAACGGCACGGTAACTCACCTAAATGTAGAACCCGGTCCGGGTGTGGATGTGAGCTCAGCCGAGACCATTATGGAACTCCTCTGAGACACTCACAGAAAAATAAAAAAGGGCGCCACATTGGCGCCCTTTTTTATGCAAGCAACATATAGCAGACACTGGAGATAATGAGGGCGCCTAAGAGGTTCATCTTGAACCCCTCTCGCGCCATATCGCTCATCGCCAAGCGCCCACTACCAAAGACTACTGAATTAGGCGCCGTGGCGACGGGCAGCATGAATGCGCAGCTGGCACTCATCGCCGCTGGCACCATAATTAACTCCGGGCGAATACCCGCAGCAAGCGCGGTGGCGGCAAGGATCGGCATGAGAAGCGTCGTGCTGGCCGTGTTCGAAGTGGTCTCAGTTGTAAAGGTCACTACGAGACTAATAACCAGGATCAGAGCAAAAGCGGGCAGTGCGGTAAGCTCAACTAAAGAGTCTCCCAACACACCGCTCAAGCCTGAACTCACAAACCCTTTCGCCAAACAAATACCCCCGGCGAAGAGCAACAAAACACCCCAAGGAATCGTCACGGCATGCTCCCATGTTAACAAACGGCCGCCTTTTCCATCACTTATCATAGACATAACAACCACGGCCAACAGCGCAACCGAGGCATCATTAGCGCTACCAAGCCCCAGCCAGTGACTCCATCCACCGAAAGGTTCTGCGCGTGTGATCCAAGCCAGGGCTGTTAAGCCAAAAACCCACATGACCCGTTTTTCGCTGACGTGCCAGGCACCCACACGAGGCAAGGTCACGTGCACAGGCTCTGTTAAACGGCGAGACAGAACCCACGCCATCGCTGGTATCATGAGACAGACTACCGGTATCCCCCAAGACATCCAGCGGCTGAAGCTTACCGAAGCGCCAAAGGTGTTTTCATAAACCTGCATAAATACTAAATTAGGCGGCGTTCCAATAGGGGTACCAAGACCCCCCACGCTTGCGCCATAAGCCAAACCCAGCAGCAGGGGAACAGCCAAACGCTGTGGATCACGAGCTCCGTCAATCACAGCCAGTGCCACGGGGAGCAACATTAAAGTGGTCGCCGTATTCGAAATCCACATGCTAAGAGAGGCCGCTGCAATCATGAAACCCAACACCAATCGGCCTCCACTGTCAGCGCCGACCAAGCGAATCATCCAAAGCGCCATACGACGGTGCGCACCCGTGTGCTCAAGCGACTTGGATAATAAAAAGCCTCCGAGCAAAAGCAGTATCAGGGGAGATCCGTAGGCCTGCCCCACCTCCGCCGGTGTAAGCACGCCGAAGAGAGGTAAGATGGATAAGGGTAGCAACGAGGTGACCGGTATAGGAACGGCCTCTGAAACCCACCAGATTACGCACAGCAGGGTCAGGCTACCAACAAGGGCCATTTGAAAATTCGTACCGCCCAACATCAACAACACGAATAGGCCAATACTCAGTAGCGGAGCTGCAAGAACAGAGCGAAATATCATGCTTAGGGCGCCTTTAAGAACGCGACACGACCGCCCTTAAATGAGCCCATAAAAATCTGACCATTGACCTCTTGCGCCACCGTTGCGGCACCGTACATTGACCCATCGTGGACAAAAATGTCGGAGACAGCCTGACTGACCGGGTCATACTCAACAATCGCGAACGGAATTTTCAAGTCATCAGAGGGCTGCGCCTCCAAGGCCTTTACCATCTGCCAAGAGCTGGCTCTGTGCGACGCAATGCGGATACGCCCGTCGCTCCCCCAACTTAAATTATCACCGTTTAAGACCTCTGCCTCCCCGACGATAGTACCGTCCAAAGTATATTCTCGAACCAAACCATCAATGTAGAGATTAACAAAGAAGCCGCTTCCATCAGGACGAGCGATCACACCATTGGGGTAACGCCCCTCGGTTCCGGGAATAACCTCCCAACCCGACTCGGGCAACCAACGCCGAACGTAACCGGTATTGAAACCCAACAAAGCTCTCACGATCGACCACAGCTCACTGCCATCAAAAGGCGTGGTGGATACGAAACCACCGCTGGCGAGCGCTGCGACATCATTCAGGCTTTCCGAACCTGGGGCCATGGCGCAACCACGCCAGATCAAACCCGTTGGCGCGCCCTCTGCCTCTGTCAATACTTCAAAAAACTCAACCGACTCCCGCTCACCATGATTCACGGCCAGCAATTGAAGCACCCCATCGCTACGATAGACTAAATCGATGCCATGAAATGTCATCTGATCCGGATAGTCAGTGCAGGTTTCCTCGCCCCAGAGAACATCGCCTTTCACGCTCTGAGCAGGGAACAATTCACTGACAGCAAGCGTGTCTGAGTTAAGGGCCAACAAACGCCCACCTAAAATCATCTCTCCCACCACGAGGGTTTTATTATCAGGCGCCAACTCAATATCTTCAGGTGCCGTAAACCCACAAACCAAGCCCAACTGCGCATCGCCATCGCAGTTTCCCGCAGCTACAGAGGAGTGAATAAACATGATAGATAGAGCCAAACCGAGTGTTTTTATCATTGTCGTTTCCATATACCTTACCGATCGACTATCCTGTCCAATCGGTTTTTAGATGTAAAGATATAACAGCACACTTATCGTTATGCTAATAGATCCTTTTGGCCGCAATATCACTTACCTTCGACTCTCGGTAACGGATCGCTGCGATTTCCGCTGCGTGTATTGCATGGCGGAAGACATGACGTTTTTGCCAAGAAGAGACATTCTTTCCCTCGAAGAGCTTAGCGAAATTGCCGCCACTTTTATCGAGCTAGGTGGCAAAAAAATTCGCTTGACGGGCGGTGAACCCCTAATCAGGAATGGCATAGACCGACTCACCCGAGACATCGGATCCCTGCCCGGATTGAGTGAACTGGCGATTACAACCAACGGAAGCCAGTTGCACAAATACGCGGCTAAGTTCAAACAGGATGGGGTAAAATCGATCAACATCAGCATCGACAGCCTGCAAGCAGATCGTTTCCGACAATTAACGCGAACGGGCGACCTTGAGCTGGTGTATAGAGGTATCGATGCGGCGCTCGAGGCGGGCATCGAACGCATACGCCTGAACTCCGTCATAATAAAAGGACACAATGACGACGAGATTGAGCCTCTCGTTGAGTTTGCGTTAAACAAAGGCGTCGACATTGCTTTTATCGAAGAAATGCCTCTGGGTGTCATGGAGCCCGAGCGAGATAGGCGATGGCTCTCCAATGAAGCTCTATTCGAACGCTTGTCTAAGCGTTTCGATTTTGCGCCTTGTGAGCAAAGCGACGTCACCAATGGCCCCGCCCGCTACCAAAGTGTCAAAGGCTCAAATACCCGAATCGGCTTTATTTCACCGCACACCAATAATTTCTGTGGCAGCTGCAACCGAATTCGGATTACGGTGGAAGGCCGACTTCTGTTGTGCCTAGGAAACGAGCACTCCGTCGATCTACGCGGCGTTTTACGAGGTCCGAATTACGCTCGATCCACTTTAAAAAAGGTGATGACTGACGCCCTTCAAATCAAACCGGAGCGACATCATTTTTATGACCCCAACGCACCACAAATTGTCCGATTCATGAACGCGACGGGCGGCTAACCGTCAAACACTCGATAAAAGGAACACCTATGGCGCAGCTCGACAGCATTGAAAACATCATTTCCGCTTTTGCCGAGTTCGGATACATTTGCAGTGAAAAAATCGCAACGGCCGTATTTTTAGCGAACGCGCTCGATAAACCCATATTAATAGAAGGCCCTCCGGGCGTAGGCAAAACCGAGCTAGCCAATACGATGTCCATGGTTACCGGACATGAGCTGATTCGATTGCAATGTTATGAAGGATTGGATGAAGCCAAAGCGCTTTACGAATGGAAATACGGCAAGCAGCTACTCTACACACAGATTCTGAAAGAAAAACTGTCCGATTTGCTTGAGGGCACTCAGGGCCTAGAGGGCGCAATCGAACGTCTCCACAGTTTCGGCGATGTATTTTATTCAGAAAAGTTCATTGAGCCGCGTCCCCTACTCAAAGCACTCAGATCAGAAGCGGGGAGCGTACTGCTTATCGATGAAATCGACAAAGCGGATCAAGAATTTGAGTCGCTCTTGCTGGAAGTACTGGGCCACTATCAAACATCCATTCCAGAGCTCGGCACCATCAAAGCCAAAATACCACCCCGCGTTTTTTTGACCAGTAACAACACACGCGACTTATCGGATGCCTTGAAGCGACGATGCCTACATCTTTATATCCCCTATCCCGACGAGCGCTTGGAGCAGAAGATCATTGCGTCACGGCTGCCCTCTGTTGACCCGGAGCTCAATCGGCAGCTCGTCAGTTTTGTGCATGGCTTACGCGCACTGGATCTGAAGAAAGCGCCAGCGATCTCGGAGACGATAGATTGGGCGAGAAGCCTAGTGCTGCTGAAGGCGAGCCAGCTGGATCGACAATTAGTCCGTGATACACTCAACGTGCTCTTGAAATTTGAACAGGACATCGAGGCTGCTCAAGAGGCACTTCCAGAGCTCTTAAAACCCATGAGTTCAATCGGCTCGCGAGCCTTCAACTGATGCAAGCCGAGCTGCTGCGATTTATGCAACTCGCGCGGCAGCGCGGTGTGCGGATATCGCCCGCAGAGAGTATGGATGCATTGAGCGCAGCGCAGTTAGTCGGGTTTGAGTCACCCAGGCTGTTGAAAGAGACACTGGCAATGACGCTGGCGAAGTCCGTCGACGAAGAAGCTCTGTGCAAAAGCTGTTTTGACAAGTTCTTCTTTGGCGACGCCACAGAGACAAGCGAACCGGACGAAAATACAGGCTCTGGCGCAAATAACACTCAGAACCAATACGACGCTTTGCTCCAAACAGCTAATGAATCTCTAGCTCAAGCACTACAGAATTCGATCGCACAGGCATTGGTTCAGGGTGACCAAACTGAAATTCAAGCCCGTGTCGCAGAAGCATTATCTACTTTAGAGGTCGAAAAACTCCAGTTTTTTACTCAAAAAGGGCTGTATACCCGGCGTCTGCTCGATGCATTGGGCGAGGCGCCTCTCCGTCAATTAGCCGCCCAACTTGATACGAACTCAGCTGAAAGTCAGGCGCTCAAAGCGCTGCAGACCGAACTTCAGGGGCTTGCCAAAGGCGCGATCGAACGCGCCTTCGATTTAAACGCAGCGGGCAAGCACGATGAATTGATGGAGGAAATACTCAAGAAGTCCAAACTCAACGCGATCGAGCGGCGCCATGCCGGTCGACTGAAAGGGCTGATACAGAAACTCGCGCGGAAACTGACTCAGAAACACCGAAAAAGGCCTAAGCGCACGCGGCGTGGCAACCTGCACATGATTAAAACACTGCGCCGGGGTATCACGCACGACGGCATTCTCTTTGAAACCTTCTGGCGAAAAACAGAAAAACGCAAACCGCAAATTGTCGCGGTCTGTGATGTCAGCGGCTCAGTAGCCGCTTACGCAAAGTTTCTGCTGATGCTGCTCTACTACCTGCAAGACGTACTGCCACGCACGCGCAGCTTCGCCTTTGCACATGATCTAGGTGAAGTGACTGACTTGTTTCAGCAGCACGACGTTGAAAAAGCGACGGAAATCGTAAACTGGAAATACGGTGGCGCAACTGACTACGGCACCAGCATAGAAAAATTATACGAATTAACAGCGTCGGATCTGAACCCACAAACCACCCTAATCATACTGGGGGATGCGCGCAACAACTACGGGGACCCTAAGTTTGAGCGCCTACAAGATCTGAGCGAGCGATGCCGCAGAGTAATATGGCTCAATCCAGAAGCGAGATCACAGTGGGGCACGGGCGATTCAGAGATGCTCCGTTATCTGAGGGTGTGTCAGACCGCGCATGAATGCAACACGCTCAGCCAGTTCGAGCGCATTATCGACGAACTGATGACCTTGACGAAGTAAGCGAGTAAGCGGTCAACAGCCAATCTCGGCTCTTTGTTCTGCGTGGCGTACGGACGACTTAAGAGGCTGACTTTTTTAAAACACACTAATACTCGTCATCGTCATCGAGTGACAAACCCAAACCATCGTCATCATCACCTGCCATATTTCCTGCAAACTTGATTTTAAGACGCAGATTATTAGCAGAGTCCGCATTCCTCAGCGCTTCCTCTTCTGTGATGAGACCCTCTTTGTAGAGCTCAAAACAGGCCTGGTCGAAGGTCTTCATTCCTAAGTTTTCGGATTTCTCCATGACCTCTTTCAAGCCGTCGAACTGACCGCGCAGAATAATATCTGACACAAGCGGTGTACCCAACAGCACTTCGATAGCAGCAACACGCTTATTATCTACCGTCGGAATTAATCGCTGTGATACGAACGCCTGGAGGTTTTGCGACAGATCCATTAAGAGCTGTGACCGGCGATCTTCAGGAAAAAAGTTAACGATGCGATCGAGCGCCTGGTTAGCATTGTTAGCGTGGAGCGTAGAGAGACACAGATGCCCTGTTTCAGCGAAAGCGATCGCGTGCTCCATCGTTTCTCGATCTCGTATCTCACCGATAAGAATGACATCCGGCGCCTGACGCAGAGTGTTTTTCAGAGCGTTATGCCAACTCCGAGTATCTACCCCAACCTCACGCTGATTCACGATACATTTTTTGTGACGATGTACGTATTCGACTGGATCTTCGATCGTTACGATGTGTCCGTTCGAATTACTGTTTCGATAATCAATCAAAGCGGCAAGTGAAGTCGATTTACCGGCCCCGGTGCCACCAACAAATAAGACCAATCCACGCTTTCGCATGATCACGTCCAGCATGATCTCCGGCAACCGTAGGTCTTGCCAGCTTGGAATCTCTGCGACGATATTCCGGGCGACAATGCTCACTTCGCTCCGCTGGAGAAAAATATTCACACGGAAGCGCCCGTAACCCGCAACCGATGTCGCCAAGTTCATCTCGAGCTCACGCTCAAAATCAGTGATCTGGGTATCATCCATGAGCTCATAGGCAAGTTCACGAATCTCACCCGGCTTCAATACTTCGTTGGAAATAGGCTTGAGCTTACCCTGGAATTTAGCGCAAGGCGGAGCACCCGTACTCAAATACAAATCCGAGCCTTTATCTCGCGCTAGAGTTTTCAACCACTCAGTAATGCGACTCATACGCAAATCGATCCACTCTTATACTTTCTTATGCTGTCCTAACTCGCTCTCCAATTGGCGAGCGACCGCATTAGGTGACCCCGTGTTTTGACACACCTTAGCATACACCATGGGGATGACATAAAGCGTGATAAATGTTGCCACAGAAACACCACACATAATGACAACGCCAATCACGGTTCTCGACTCATGCCCTGGCCCCATTGAAGTAATCAGCGGAATTGCACCAATCACCGTGGTCAAAGCCGTCATGACAATGGGCCGCAAACGTCTCGCGGCGCCGTCCAAGACGGCCTGCTCAAACTCCAAACCAACATCTCGCAACTGATTGATAAATTCCACCAAAAGAATGCCATTTTTGGTCGCAAGACCAACCAGCATGATCATACCCACTTGAGAATAAATGTTGAGCGTCTGATCAAACAGCACCAGACCACCTAACCCGCCGATCAAAGCCAAAGGTACGGTGAGCAAAATAACAGCAGGATGTAGAAAAGATTCAAACTGCGCCGCCATAACGAGATAAACAATCAGCAATGCCATGCCAAAGGTAAAAAGTACATCGTAGCCAGCCGTTTGATAATCTAGCGATTCACCTTTGTAGGCAATACTTGCGTGCGACGGCAACTCGGATCGAACCGCGGCACGAATGTCATCTAAGGCCTGGCCCAAAGAGTAACCCTCGGCCAAATCAGCCGTGAGCGTGAAAGCTCTCACCCGGTTGTGTCGATTGAGTGAACCCGCATCCGCTTGCTCTCGTACCGAAACGACATTAGACAGAGGAATTAACTGGCCGGACTCTTGTGAACGCACATAAAGCACATCAAGGTCATCAATGGTTTGACGATTGTCTGCGTCGGCCTCGAGCAAGACGTCATATTCGCGTCCGTCCATTAGAAAAGTCGTGGCACGACGCCCGCCCATCATAGTCTCCAGCGTACGCCCGATATCGCGTATGTTCACACCTAAGTCACCGGCGCGGTTTCGATCGATCGTAAGACGAAACTGTGGCTTCGTCGGTTTTAAGTTGGTATTTGCATTTAGAATGTTGGGATTCTCCGCGAGTTTGTTCAGCAAAATATCCTGCCATTCTGCAAGCTCTTCATACGAATTACCCCCAATCGCGATGTTTACCGGTGAACCATTACCACCACCCAGGGACCGCGGACCACTCAACCAGATACTGGCGCCTGCGACATCAGCCACCCTTCGACGCGCATCAGCCAAGATAACATCGGTCGCACGTCGGCCCGAATCAAAGGGTGTCAACACCATGAGCGCGAAGCCATTATTGAAAGCCTCGCCACCACCCCAGGCAGGAGCTCGAACCAATAATCGTTTGATATCGCCATTATCGACCAGCGGCATCAGGCGCTCTTCGACCTGGCCAAGCACGGACTTCGTGTACTCAAACGACGCGCCTTCGGGTGCACTGACCCGCATATATAAGAGTCCCCTATCTTGGTTTGGCGCGTATTCTTGTTCAACGCTCTCGTACAGTGCGTACACGCCTAGTAAGGAAACCACGATCACCGAAATCGCCCAAACACGTTGATGCAGAACAGATTGAAGTGAGGCTCGGTATTTTTCTTCGAGTTTCTCGGAGAGTGCGTCGACCCGCTTAGCCAAGGGCGATTCAGTATCCGCACTCTTCAAAACCTTGCTGCCAATTACCGGACCCAAGGTAAGTGCAACGAAACTTGAAAATCCCACAGCGATCGCCATGGTTACGGCGAATTCACTGAATAGGCGGCCAATATCACCCTCTAGAAAAGTGATTGGAACAAAGACGGCGACCAACACGAGGGTCGTCGCTATGACGGCAAACCCAACTTGCCTAGCGCCTAAAAAGCTCGCGACCAAAGGCGACTCACCCGAAGTTAACCTTCTATGGATATTTTCGAGCACCACAATACTGTCATCCACCACCAAACCAATCGCTAGCACCAAGGCCAGAAGAGTAAGTAGGTTGATGCTATACCCCATTAGCAGCAGCGCCGAAAAGGAGGCAATTAACGAGATAGGAACAGTAAGCGCAGGGATCAAGAGGCTGCGCCAATCGCCCAAAAACAAAAAGATAACGGCTACGACCAAAATGGCGGCAATGAGCAATGTTTTATAAACCTCTTTGATGGCCTCCTCTACAAAGACACTGTCATCGTAGCTGGCGATCAGCTCTAGCCCTTCGGGCAAATCCTGATTTACGCGGACTATTTCGGCCTGAACCAAGCGGCTCACAGACAGAGCATTGGCCGTGCTTTGCTTGATGATTCCCAGCCCAACCATGGGTTCGCCATTGCCTCTGAAAAAGCGGCGATCCTCGGCGCTGCCAAGCTCAACGCGAGCGACATCACCTAAACGCACCAAGTAACCATCATCCGATCGCCGTAAAACCAAGGCTCGAAAGTCGTCTGCCGACAGGTAACTCCGTTCAACCCGAAGAATAAAATCACGCGCGGTTGAGTTCAGAGTACCGGCTGGCAACTCTACGTTTTGGGAACGCAGTGCATTTTCGACGTCGCTTACCGTCAACTCACGCGCAACGAGCGCTTCGGCATCCAGCCAAATCCGCATAGCGTAGATTTTCCCTCCGGAAATACGCACACGCGCCACACCATCGAGCACAGAGAAGCGATCTTCAAGGTAACGCCGAGCGAAATCGGTTAGCTCAAGCGACGACAGCTCAGGCGCCACCAGATGTGCCCAAAACACCACGTCTTCACCATCCTCTTCTTTACGAACCTCAGGTGGATCCGCCTCTATAGGAATGTTATCAAGCACGCTCGATATGCGATCGCGTACGTCATTGGCGGCATCATCGATATCGCGATCCAACTGAAACTCCAGTCGTATATTAGACCGGCCATCAAAGCTCGATGACTCCATCACTTTGATCCCCTGCAGACCGGCAAGCCTATCCTCGAGCACCTCTGTTATACGGTTCTCAACCACCGCCGCTGACGCGCCGGGGTAGTTCGTCGAGACATTAACAATGGGAGACTCGATGTCCGGATATTCCCTCAAGGGCAAACGGTCAAATGATAAAATGCCAAACGCGACCAGGAGTGCGCTTAAAACCAACGCAAAAACGGGGCGCTTTACCGAGACATCGGATAGAAGCATTTCAACCTCCTACTTTAACGTCCGCTGGGCTCGCACGCAGAGAGCCCACGCCGTCGGTTACAATTTCATCGCCGGCCTGTAAGCCGGATAAGATCTCAATGACCCCCGGGGATCGACTGCCAATCTCGACTTGCACCTTTTCGGCCTGGCCTGCTGAGTTCAAACGCCAAACGTAGTGGCTAGACGCTCTCGATTCCAAGGATTGCTCAGGAATAAGTAGTGTTCGGCGCGGATTAGCCTCAACGCGCGTGTTCATCAATAGACCCGGCTTCAATAAGCCACTGTCGTTAGGCAGTTCTGCGCGAACCTGCACCGATCGCGTTACCGGATCTACACGACTGTCAACAGCTCGAATGAGGCCTTTGAACTCCCGATCAAAGGCAGCAGATCGCGCCACCACGCTCTGCCCAACAGACAAAACGCTCAGCTCCGTCGCGGGAACCGAAAATTTAAGACGCATTCTCGACAGATCATCCAAGGTCGTAATCCGCGTCCCCTGCGTGATAAGCGCACCCGGGCTGACTTCGCGCAGACCCAGCTGCCCTGAGAAAGGTGCGATGATCGTTCGGTCACGAAGCCGTGCCTGAACTTCCTCAAGCTGATATACCAAAACTTCAACACGCGTCGTGGCGCGATCCAGCTCGGTTTGGGCCACCTGATTTTTTTCAGCCAGATTCTGTAAGCGCTTTACCTCGCGCTTGGCATCGGCGAGAGAGGCCGAGAGCTCGGCTAATCGAGCCTGTTCGGCATCCTGTTTTAAGACCGCTAGAATATCGCCCTGAGACACCGTGTCGCCGTCTTCAAACTTCAGCTCAGTAACAATCTGGGACACGGACGATCGAATATCGACGGACTCCCAAGCCTCCAATGTACCTGCGGCGCTGAGCCGATCGGCGAAGATTTCTTCATTAACAATCGCGGTGTTAACGGGCGTTGGGCGCCCGCCAAAATCCCGTTCCGTGGTCCCGGCATCGGGTCCCACCCAAAACCAAAGTAGACCCAAGGCACCAGCCAACACAGGAAACCACTTAAACATACCAACTCCTAACTTAGGGGCAGCAACAGACGCAACCCTCACGGCGGTCCTTACGACGTTCCCCTCATGTTCAGATCAATAAAATCCTGCGCTCAGGATGATCGCGCAAAACAAGTTAAGTGTAGCACCAAAGTGGAACATTCTGCGTGTACTTAATCATTAACTGCCTTTAAACTTTACCGTTAGTCCCCATGTAGGGGTAACGCGCCCGAAGAGTGGGAAAACAACATGCCAACAAATTTGAACTTCGCTCTCGATGAGGCCACGAAACACCCCGCTCCAGAAAGCTTGTTTCGCTGCGCACGCGGCATTGAAAAAGAATCCTTACGCATTACGGTCGATGGTTTGCTCGCACAAACTGATCACCCCATAAAACTGGGTTCGGCGCTCACGCACCCCTCCATCACAACCGATTACAGCGAGTCCCTGCTTGAGTTTATTACTCCGGTTTCAAATTCAATTGGCGAAACCATGCGTCAACTCGAGGACATCCACACCTTTGTTTATCAGAATTTAGACGAGGAGTTGCTATGGACAGCCAGCATGCCTTGCGCTCTAACGGCGGATAGCGACATTCCCGTCGCGCGCTACGGCAGCTCAAATTCAGCGCGCTTAAAAACAGTCTACCGCTACGGATTAGGGCATCGCTACGGACGCAGGATGCAAACGATTGCGGGGATCCATTACAATTTCTCTCTACCGGACGCCTTTTGGCCCTGGCTACAATCGATCCGCGGTGAGTCATCCGAGCTGAACCGCTTCAAAACCGAATCCTATCTGGGGCTCATTCGGAATTTTCAACGCGTTTCCTGGCTCTTAATCTACCTGTTTGGGGCCTCGCCGGCTGTGTGCTCGACCTTTTTGAGGGGGCGACAGGACCACGGCTTAGAGCCCGCTGATCCCGATCACAACAGCTACCACTTACCCTATGCGACTTCGCTTCGTATGGGGGGGCTTGGTTATAACAGCGATGCTCAGAAAACGCTCCAAGTTTGTTACAACAGCCTCGATGCTTACATTGATACTCTGCGTGCCGCCATTGTTCAACCGCACGCCGAGTACGAATCGATTCCACAGAAAATTGAGGGCGAGTATCAACAGCTGAGCTCTTGTTTATTGCAAATAGAGAACGAATTCTACAGTCCAATTCGACCTAAACGGGTATCACGCTCCGGTGAACCGTCGCTTCACGCCCTCGCATGGGGTGGGATTGAGTATATTGAGGTACGGTGCATCGACATCAACCCCTTCCTACCCGTTGGCATAGACGAGACGCAGATCAGATTCATCGATCTGTTCCTTCTGCACTGCGCGCTCTGCGACAGCCCACCCTGTACTTCAGAAGAGCAAGCGCTCATGGCGCATAACTTTTCGCAAGTAGTCACTCGTGGACGGGAACCCGGCCTCGCGTTAAATCAGGGGGGACGCAAAGTCCATCTAACACAATGGGGCTTGGAGATCGTAGAGCAGCTTCGACCGCTTGCAAACGCGCTGGACAACTGGATTGAAACCGGATTTACAGCGGCATTGGAAGCACAAGAAGCCAAACTGCGCGACTGCAGACTGACCCCATCGCATCAAGTAAGCGAACTGGTGAACCAAGGCAGCTTTTTCACGAGCGCGCTCAATCAATCAAAACAGCAACAAGCCATCTTTTCAGCACGAAGCCTGCCTCCTGAAACGATGAGCGCATTTGAAGAGGCCGCGAGATTAAGTCTGGAGCGGCAGAAGTCCATAGAAGAGAGCGACTCTGTCAGTTTTGAGACCTTCCTTGCCTCATTCTTAGCACAATACGCCGACGCCGAGCTGCACCCTAAACAGAAATAGAATCCCGATCCGGTAGAAACCGCTACGGGTCAATTTTTACTATGCTCATGTAACTCAAGGTACTCAGACCATAGTGGATTCGCAGGGTCTGCAATGGCCAAAAAATGCGGGCTCATTAAGCTATCGCCTTGGTTATACGAAAGCCGCTTACCGTCCAAGCGAATGACCTCACCCCCTGCGCCCTCGACGATCGCCTGGCCAGCCCCCGTGTCCCACTCGCAGCAGGGCGAAAATCTAGGATAAATATCGCCTGCACCTTCAGCTAGCCGACAGAACTTTAGCGCACTGCCACTGTTCGAACGCTCTATCAGGTTAAACTTTGTCTCAAGCCAGCCAAGAAAAGTCTGTAAGCGAGTGTTTTTATGCCTGACACTACTCAATACGTGCACACGCTCGCCGTTTTTCGCGAGAGCCGAGCAAGTTATGGGTATCGCTGCTGACGTATTCGTATCCGTATCCAATGGCACAACGTAACTCCCTAACTGCTTTCCACCGAACCACATTCGATCCAAAAGTGGGGCGGCAATAAAACCAAGAGAAGGATACCCATCTCGGATCATGGCGACATTGATCGTGAATTCGCCAGTCCGATTGAGAAATTCTCGAGTACCGTCCAAGGGATCAACTAACCAGTATTCGTTGAATACGTGTCGCGCACTTTTTACGTGGTGACTGGATTCCTCGGACAAAACCGGTAATAAAGGGAAAATACGTTTCAATCCATCCTCAATCAGACGATGTGCTGCTAGGTCGGCCTGAGTGAGCGGAGTCGAGTCCGCCTTTTGCTGGTACTCTGTTGCGTTGTCAGCGTAGTAATGCGCCTTTATGACTCCACTCACCTCACGCAACAGCTCATGTATGGACGTGATCTCTGTGATAAATGTTTTGTAGTTCAATTCGTCTTGGTTCATGTGGGCAGTGTATCATGATGCCTTCCAAACGAAATTAACACGACACAACTATGCTGAACTGGAATGAGATTGATACCGTGCTGCTCGATATGGATGGCACCTTGCTTGACCTCGCCTACGACAACCATTTTTGGCTCGAACACATTCCGCGAACCTACGCGGAGCACCACGGGATCGAAGCGGAAACAGCAAAGCAGCAGCTGATTGAAACCATGAATAGCGTTAAAGGACAACTCGAGTGGTATTGCATTGATCACTGGTCTGATGTCTTGGGGTTCGATGTCGGGCAGCATGTCCAAGCGACACGCCATCAAGTCGCTGCGCGCCCTTTTGCTATCGAATTCTTACATTTCCTTCAAACGCAGGCGAAGCAAGTGTTAATGGTTACGAATGCGCATACCCTTGTGCTCGAGAGCAAGATGCAAGAAGTCGATCTACGGCCCTATTTCGATTCGCTCATTAGCTCGCATCACTACGCTTGCCCCAAAGAGTCAGTCACCTTTTGGACCCATTTGGTGCAGCACCACCCTTTCGATCCCAGTCGCACCCTGCTCATCGATGATAACGAACAGGTCCTCGCCGTGGCACAGCAATTTGGAATTAAACATCTAGTCACACTAAAACAACCCGATTCCTCACTCGCACCAAAACGCCATTCCGATTACATGGCAATTACACACTTCGATGAGATCCTTCTTTAAACTACCTCATCGCGTTAAAAACTCACCAAATCGCAAAGTGACAAAAATAGGTTTTGCAACTAACCTACAGGTTGGGGAGGAAGAAATCTATGTCAGCCATTAACGAACTTCTAGCGAGTATCGAAGCCGCACCAGAGGGACCAAAAACGACGGCCGTTTTTGATTTTGATGGGACCATCATCTACGGCTACTCTGCGTTTCATTTTTTGCGCGCACAAGTCAGGCGCGGTGACCTCGACATCAAAGATCTATTGGCGACCTTGCAGGCCATGACGCAGTTCGGCTTGGGCAGTTTGGATTTTGCTGGTTTGATCGCGCTGACGGCCCAATTCATGCGTGGACATTCAAAATCGGACTACGATGCGTTTGCTCAAGAGGTGTACGACAAGCATATCGGAAGACTCATTTACCCCGAAACCCGACGCCTGATTGACGCCCACAGAAATGCGGGACACACGATAGCCATTATATCGTCCGCGACACGATTCCAAGTTGAAGCGGCAGCACGAGATTTGGGTATCGAACACGTGTATTGCACGGAGCTCGCGGTTGAGAACGATCAATTCACCGGTGATATTGATGGCCCGCCCTGCTTTGGTATCGGCAAAGTCGACGCAGCAAAACACCTATTAAAGAAAAAGCGCGCCGCGCTCAAAAACACTTTTTTCTACTCGGACTCGACCGACGATAGTGATCTGCTCATGGCAGTCGGGCATCCTGTCGCGCTGAATCCCTCAAGGGCACTAAAACAGCAAGTGCGAGAGGAAGGCTGGGCCAGCGCCACCTTCGACAGTCGCGGAACACCGACACTGGCGCAATTTTTACGCTCGATTGCAGCCACTTCAAGCGTCATATCAGCATTTGCGGCCGGTCTTCCCGTGTTCGCGCTGACCGGATCCCTCAGGCAAAGCCGCAACTTTTCTTACGCCATGTTTGCAGAGACTGCATCAGCCCTGGTGGGCCTGGAACTGGACGTCACGGGAGAAGCCAATTTATGGAAGAAACGGCCCGCTGTTTTCATTTTTAACCACCAAAGCAAAGCGGACGTGATTATCGGAGCGAAGCTGATTCGCCAGGATATCGCGGGGGTAGGAAAAAAAGAAATTAAGAACTTACCCGTAATTGGGAAAGTCATGGAATGGGGTGGCGTTGTAATGATAGACCGCAAAAATGCCGCCTCCGCCATCGCTGCAATGAAGCCACTGGTCGATGCCATGCGATACGAGGGCAAATCCATTTGCCTGGCTCCTGAAGGAACGCGGTCGACTACTCGAAAACTTGGGCCGTTTAAAAAAGGCGCATTCCATTTAGCGATGCAGGCAGGAGCGCCCATTGTCCCAATCGTCATACATAACGCCAGCGACATAGCGCCCAAGGGCGAATTCGTATTTCGGCCCGGCAAAGTTAAGGTTGAGGTACTCGAGCCCATCGACACAACCCAATGGCGCATCGAAGATATTGATCAACACATCACCGAAGTTAGACGGCTTTATCTGGAGTGCCTTGGACAAAGCGAACCCACTCAGGCCAGAGAAACACCTGCAAAGTCCGTATCGACGCGAAAACCACGAAAAGCTAAAGGCGCCGCAATTTAGCTTTACATTGATGTCGCTTGCCAAAACAAGCTAGTTGAGTGTAAAACGGAGCCATAATCAAAAAAAGTTGAGTATGTTGATACCCGCACAAGCCCAAAATCAAACGCCGTGGCCTCATCATCATTCTGGGCCAGTCCTTTTTATTCTCGACGCGCGCAATCGCTTTGAACGCCGACTGCTTACCGAATGGATTAATCTTCACAACACCGAAGGATTAAACTACGACCTTTGCGCTTTAGTGCTTATGGATAAACGTCTGCTGGTTCGTCAGGACGTCATCTCGATCATCACCAAGCAAACCGAAGACACGCTCGTCGTGCCCATTCGCATCGCTTGGAGACCCTCGGAAAAGGCGATTAAATCAGGACCTCGCGTGAGGGACTTAGTGTTTGGAGACCCCAGACGGCCGCGCGCGAGAAGGGCGAAACACATTCTGGCCAAGCGTCCGGAGCGCGCCACCTTTATTGGCGGCGAGCCAGACACCATGGCAAATATGAAGGCGCGCTTTTTGAAGCTTGCCGATCATGACCCAGAAGCGGAAGCGGCCTTGCCGGAATTCGTGGCTCGCCAAGCGGCATTGGTGCTCGACATATCCGAGCGAAAACTGCAGGGGGGGCGCTATAAAGTCCCGCGTTTCATAGCCGCCAACATTCGCAACCGCCGAAAGTTCAAACAAGCCATTCGCGATCTCGCCGTTGAGACCGGCAACTCGGTCAGCAGCACAATGCAAGAGGCGGAAACCTACTTTAAAGAGATGATCTCTAAACCGTCCATGTTTTGGCTCGACTTCTACGCCAAATTCAATCAGTACTGTTTGGGTTTAGCTTACGAAGACGATGTGGTCGTCAGCCGAGACGAAATCGAAAGACTGCGACGACAAGTTCGAGATTACCCATCCATCCTCTTGTGGACCCATAAAACCTACCTTGACGGGATGGTGGTTCCCAAAGTGCTTTACGAGCATGATTTCCCTATGCCGCACATGTTTGGAGGCGCTAACTTGAGCTTCGCCGGACTGGGCTTTTTACTGCGCAGAGCGGGCGGTATCTTTATACGCCGCAGCTTCCAAGACAACCCCGTTTATAAAACCGTGTTGCGCCAATATATCGGCTATTTAATGGAAAAGCGCTTCCCAATGAACTGGTCCTTCGAGGGCACACGCTCACGTTTGGGTAAGCTCATGCCACCTCGATACGGACTGCTAAAATACGTACTCGAGGCCTGCTACGCGAGCGATGCGCGAGATATTCACATCGTGCCTGTTTCTATTTCTTACGACCTGATTCGCGATGTAGAAGAATACGCCACCGAGCAAGCCGGACGTGTAAAGAAAGCCGAATCACTTATGTGGTTCATAGGTTACGTAAAAAGCTTGGCACGCCCAATGGGACGCGTGTACATGAATGTCGGTGAACCCGTAGTCTTGAAGCAAGCACCCGATCCAGATGATAAACTCGCTCTCGCCAAAATTGCGTTCGAAGTTGCAGTAGAAGCCAACAAGGTGACGCCGATTACCTTCCCAGCACTGATTTCTATGGTGCTACTCGGTGTTGCTCCCAGGGCGCTGACCGAAGACGAAGTCGCACGCGAACTTGAACGGCTCGTCGCCTGGGCTCAAGAACGCAACATCTTTTTGTCAGACGACCTACAAAAAGATATCGCAACCAACCTAGACGGGGTCCTCGGTTTAATGATCTCAGAGAAAATCATTACACGTTATGATGCCGGCCCCGAAACAGTCTACGGCATCGACCAACAACAGCATCCCATTGCAAGTTACTATCGCAATAGCATTATTCACTTCTTCCTGAATCAAGCCATAATTGAACTGTCAGCAGTAAAAATTAGGGATCTAACTGGCGCCCAAGCCTTAGAACAATTCTGGATCGAAGTAGACAAAATACGTGACCATTTCAAATTCGAATTCTTCTACTCACCGACCGAGCTATTCCACCAAGAAATCGAAGCCGAGCTAAACCGACACTGCCCCGAGGCCTTGGAGCAATTGGATCGCGAAGAAATATACGGCGAGCACATCATGCGCTCCATTCAGCCTTTAGTAGCGCACCAGACGCTTCTGACTTTCGCAGAAGCCTACTCGGTGGTCGCCGATGTGGCGAGCGATCCGAAATCCCTCGAACTCGAGTCAAAAATGCTGACGGAGGCCTGCTTGAAACTGGGACGCCAAGCCTATTTACAGAGACGAATTAGCAGCGAATCTTCGATCGCGAAATTGCTCTTCCAAAACGGTTTTGATCTTCTCAGACACAGGGGATTAGATCAGTACCACGGCGAGGAAACACGAGAACAGCGCAGGGCAATGGCCTTGGAGTTTCGTGATATCCTGAGGCGAATTGAAGCCATAAAAGCCATGGCTCTGACCCGAACGTTGCAATAAGAGGAGCAAAGTATGAATCTAACCGTAGCCGTCCTGGGCGGCGGCTCGTGGGGCACTACTGTTGCACACCTGATCTCTCGCAATACCAACACGGTTTTGTGGGCACGCAACCCCAAAACCGTAGCCGAAATAAACGCGAAACATACCAATGAAACCTACCTGCCGGGTGCCCAGCTTTCACCCAAACTCAGAGCAGAAAGCGATATAACGATAGCGGTGGAGCAAGCCGATGTGGTTGTCATGGGCGTGCCCTCCCAGCATTTTCGATCGGTGCTTACCCAATTATCTGGCTCCATCCGGCCTTGGGTACCCGTAATCAGTTTAACCAAAGGCTTAGAGATAGGTACACAACTCAGGATGACGGAAATCATCCACGAGGTACTGCCAGGGCATCCCGCGGGTGTGCTTTCCGGGCCCAATTTGGCACGAGAAATTATGGCCGGACAAGCCGCAGCTAGCGTGCTGGCGATGAAAGACCCGGTCATCATGCGCTCTTTACAAAATGTATTCAGCAGCGGATTGTTTCGATGTTACACCAACCCAGACGTGGTCGGTTGCGAACTGGGTGGCGTTTTGAAAAACGTCATCGCAATAGCCGTTGGCATGGGCGACGGTCTCGGTGCGGGTGACAACACACGCTCGGCACTGATCACACGAGGGCTCGCTGAAATATCACGCCTCGGGGTAGCCTTGGGCGGGCAATCGGAGACCTTCGCAGGCCTGGCTGGCATGGGCGATATGATCGCCACCTGCACCAGCGATAAGAGCCGCAACCGGACTGTGGGAATAGAACTTGCAAAAGGCCGCTCAGCGCAAGAGATCACCGACAGCATGTTTATGGTCGCCGAAGGGTTAAAAAGTGCCCCTGTTGTGCTATCACTGGCCGCTGAACACAATATCGAGATGCCGATAGTACAAGACGTCTATAAAGTAATCTCAGGTGAGAGCTCGCCCTCACGGATTTTTAAGGGTTTACTCCGGGTTGCGGCAGGCGCAGAATCAGAACCCGGCTGATTTTGCCTAACATTACGGGAGTGCTTGTGAGAAGAGGTTTAGCATGGGTTTGGGGTATGAGTGCTTTGCTGGCCACGGGGTGCAGTACCAGCCCAACGGGTCGATCACAGTTCATGATCATCTCGCCCGAAGCCGCTGTGGTGCAGTCGCAAAAAGCCTACGCCACAACGATTCAAGGGCTCAAGAAAGAGGACAAACTATCCGACGACAGTCGACTTGCTGACCGAGTGCAAGCAATCACAGGGCGCTTAATTACCACAGCTCATGAGCAATTCCCGCGAAGCCGCTCATGGGACTGGAGCGTGGCACTCATTGACGATGACGAAACAGTCAACGCGTGGTGTATGGCCGGCGGCAGGATGGCGGTTTACACCGGTTTATTCAAGCAGCTCGATCTGACCGACGATGAATTTGCCCAAATCATGGGCCATGAAATCGCACACGCACTCGCCAATCATACCGCCGAACAAATGTCGCGAGCTGTCGCCGCACAGATCGGTTTGAGCGCAATTAATGTAGCGAGCGACAGCAATCAAGGCCTGATGACCGGCGCGCAATTAGCCGCGGTACTCGCACTTCAGCTACCCAATAGCCGGACAGCGGAATCGGAGGCAGACGCGATTGGGCTCGAACTCGCAACACTGACAGGCTATGAGCCCATGGCCGCGGTTTCACTGTGGCGCAAGATGAGCGCACTCAGCGATAAACGCCCTCCCGAATTCATGAGCACGCACCCCGATCCCGAACGAAGGCTCATTACACTCGCGGAGCGAGCCCACCAAATAGGTGGACTAAACCCAGAGGGCATGAAACCGGAAATATATCCCGTCACTATTGTTTACAAACAGGACTAGAAAATCGTGAAATCGACAAGATCAATACTCATGGCGTCGCTCATTGGTGCACTCAGCTTAATCGGCTGCAGCCAGTCAAATGAGCCCTCCGAAGCCACAACGCTCACACTGAAAGCGTATCCGACAACGCAAACAAAGCCGGTGGTGGATTCGTATTTTGGAACCGAGATTGAAGACCCCTATCGCTGGCTTGAGGATGATCGCAGCGAAGAGACCGAGTCTTGGGTGAAAGCGCAAAACGCGGTTACATTTGACTACTTAAGCCAGCTGCCAAGCCGAGACCGGCTGCGTGAGCGACTGACTCGGTTGATGGACTATGAGCGCGAAAGCGCACCCTTTGAGGAGGGTGGCTACACCTACTTTTATCGCAACGACGGACTTCAAAACCAGTCTGTAGTCTACCGTGTAAAAGAAGGGGGGACTGATGAAGAAGTATTCCTAGATCCCAACACCTTTAGTGAGGACGGCACGGTTTCCATGTCATCACTCAGCTTTTCTGAGGATGGCTCGATGGCTGCATATCAGCTATCAGAAGGCGGGAGCGACTGGCGGACCATACACATAATCAACACGAGTACTCGCGAGGCTATTGGTTCGCCGATCGAGCAAGTGAAATTCAGCGGTATTAGCTGGCGCGGAAACGAAGGGATTTACTTCTCTCGCTACGATAAGCCCGATGGCAGCGAGCTCTCGGCTAAGACTGACCACCACAAACTCTACTATCACGCGATCGGCGCACCCAGCGACCAAGACGAAATTGTATTTGGCGGCAACGAGGCCCAAAAGTATCGCTATGTCTCAGGCAGTGTCAGCGAGGACAACCGATTCCTAGCAATTTATGCGGCGAACACGACCTCGGGTAACGAGCTGTATCTGATCGACCTAGAAAAAGAGCCAAGTAAGCTCATTACCGTACTCGATCACGCCGACTCCGACACGTCGCTTATTCACACGCAAGGCGACACACTCTTTTTTGAGACCAACCTCAACGCGCCCAATACCAAACTCACCGTTGCCCAGCTCAGCAACCCGAGCCCAGAAGATTGGGAGGATCTCATACCTGAAACGGACAACGTATTGGGTTTGAGTGCGGGGGCCGGTTACTTCTACGCGCACTATATGGTCGACGCCATCTCCAAAGTCTTGCAGTACGATACGAATGGCACACTCATTCGTACCATCGACCTGCCAGGCCCGGGTTCAGCCAGAGGGTTCTATGGCAAGCAAACGGCCGACACGCTGTATTACACGTTCACCAACTATAAAACCCCTTCCACTCTGTTCAGCCTGAACCCCACTTCGGGTGAATCGGCTGTGTACCGCGAGTCGAAAGCTAAGTTCGACAGTGCCGATTACGATTCAATTCAAGTCTTTTATGCTTCCAAAGACGGCACGCAAATTCCAATGATCATCACGCATAAAAAGGGACTCAAGCTCGACGGCAACAACCCGACGATTTTGTACGGCTATGGCGGCTTCAATATCAGCTTAACGCCGAGTTTTTCTAGTACTGTAGCAGCGTGGCTTGAAGAAGGCGGTGTCTATGCGGTCGCCAATTTGCGTGGTGGCGGCGAATACGGAAAAGCTTGGCACCTAGCTGGCACAAAAATGCAGAAGCAAAACGTATTTGACGACTTTATTAGCGCGGCCGAGTATCTGAACAAAAACGGCTATGCACGTGCTGATAAGCTGGCTTTACGCGGCGGCTCCAATGGCGGCCTTCTAGTCGGCGCGGTCATGACGCAGCGGCCCGATGTCGCGGCTGTAGCGCTTCCTGCGGTTGGTGTATTAGACATGTTGCGCTATCACACCTTTACAGCAGGCGCCGGTTGGGCCTACGACTACGGCACGTCAGAGGATTCGCCCGAAATGTTCGCCTATTTGCGTGCATACTCACCAGTGCACAACGTACGTAAAGGCGTGGCTTATCCGGCAACACTCGTGACTACAGCAGATCACGACGATCGCGTTGTACCGGCGCACTCCTTCAAGTTCGCCGCGCACCTACAGGCGAAGCAGACGGGCGATAATCCTGTGCTCATTCGTATTGAAACGGATGCGGGTCATGGCGCAGGTACGCCAACCGCTAAAACGATCGATCAGTACGTCGATATTTACGCCTTTACGCTGTACCACTTAGGTATACGCTAGGGCGTCTTTGGTGCAGTAACGACCACCTCTGGTAGTTCTGCACCGATCGTCTGGCGCAAAAAACGCTCAGCCTCGGCGCGTTCAACCGCATCGGTGCTGAGCGTCATATCGAAAAACGCCCCCACCAGAACTTGAGTAATCCACTGCTGCTGTACGACATTCATTGCGCTTTCGGGCACACCTCGCGTGCACAAATCCACCTCGGCATCGACATCAATCCCCGTAGATTCATCACCTAGTAGATCGTACCAGGGCTCATCCATATCTCCCTCAATGGAACGTAATACCGCCCAGCAACCAATGACGTCCACGTTATCCAAAAATCGAAGTGCAGCTGTAGGCCCTGAGAATGCGGTGTGGGCGCCCGCAGTAATACCCACCAACCAAGCATCGCTGTCTTTGTCTTGAATATTAGCCGCATTAGATTCGTAGGGGACCAGCACGTCGTAGGTGCCACCAATCATCATGAAAGGGGGATCACGGTATTCGAAGAAACGGGGGGTCAGAAAATACGTAGGCCCCGCGATCGATATAACCGAATCAACTCGTTCATCCCCCATAGTCGGATGAAAGCCAACTAGCGTCGAGGTGAATCCACCCAGAGACACCCCCATCACGCCGATACGTTCGGGATCGATCAAATTGTGGAGCTCGTGCTCAGGTTGCAGTGCAAAATTCAAAAGCTGGTCAATAAGAAAGCGAACGTCTCCAGGTTGGTTTACCACATCCTTTACAAACGGGCCTCCGTCGGCACTCATGTTGGTCATAGGAAAATCAACCATCGCTACCACGTAGCCCAATCCCGCAAGATAGCGACCCAAATACTCTCCACCTCGGTATGAAGACGAAAAACCATGGCTAAATATGATCAAAGGAGCCGCTGCGGGCTGACGCCCACCGTCTGCTTTCGGATAATAAGCCACCCCCTGAAAGGTCCGATTGGGTTTTTGTGCAGCGTCTTTATTAGACTGGGTGATACGTGACGTATCGGTTAGCGCAAGCGCCAAAGTATCTACTTCAAACAGCACCTTGGAGGCTCGCTGATCTGTCACAGAGCCCTCGGGAAACCCCTCGGGGGCGTACCAAGCACTCATACCGACGATGACAACAACTGTTGCCAGCAGAATGAAAAACAACCCTTTTATCAGCTTCACGATGTAACCCCCGACTTAATTTCGGTCTATATTGTCGGCCAAGCCCTGTAACCGGTGCAAGTACCGCCACCCGAAGGGACTCCAAATACTTGACTGAATCTTTAACCTCTCGTTCACCCTGATAATGCGCGGATCCGGCTGCACCTCACAATCGTATATGTATATACCTGTATCAAGAGGCCAAGTGCTTTGCTGAATCAACTCACGAAACTCAACGAATCTACAGTGGGCAATGCCCTTTTGTTTAACGCTTTTTGGTTCTCAGCCTGTATCGGGCGAGATGCGTTTTTACCGCTCACAGCGGCTTTACTGCTCGCACTGCTCCTGTGCGTTAAGCAAAGACACGCTACCTTTCTGCTCGCGTCTAGAATCGCTGTTATTGGACTGCTATCGGACGCCACGCTCAGCCACAGCGGGGTATATCAATTTGCGGGGGGCGACCTCCTCCCCATTTGGCTCATCCTGCTATGGGCAGGCTTTGCCAGCATCATTACGCGCAGTCTGCGCTTTTTAAACCGAAATCTCGGGCTGGCCGCTCTGTTCGGCGCCTTCGGCGGACCCAGCTCCTACTTTGCAGGACATCGGTTTGGCGGGGTAGAATTCGGCTACGAACTGATGCCCACCTTGCTCATCATCGGTTTTGTCTGGGCCTGTTTGTTACCCTTGTTTTTCTTTCTAGCGAGGCAGTTATTCAATGATATGCAGGCGAGTTAAGATTGCGCTCCTTTCCCTTTTTTCCGTGTTATGCCAATCTACAAGCGCGGATAATTTCGACCTACTTACCAGCGAGACGAATGTATCCTTTCAAACGGTCGGGGAGGCCCGCCTTCGCGTATTCCTGTTCGACGTGTATGACTCCGAACTGAGCACGCTGACTGGGACCTACGCACCAGGACAACGTCCCGTTAAGCTACAAATCGCTTACTTAAGAGATTTCAAAGCACAATCGATCGTGCAACAAACCATTAAGGAGTGGCGTCATTTGGGCGTAGCTCCCGAGCAATATGAGCACTACCTCCCGCTGATTGATAAACTGTGGCCAGACATTAAAAAAGGCGACACGCTAACCTTCGTGGTTGGAGTAGATGAAAGCAATGAGTTCTTTCACAATGGACGCTCACTCGGAGGAGTGAATCACCCCGGGTTTTCTGCGGATTTTCTCGCTATTTGGCTATCGCCAGACACCAGCCAACCTGAACTTCGCGCCCAATTAATAGGAGAAGAATCATGCTACGCATCGGCTTGTTAAGTATCATCCTGCTCAGTCTGGCCGGTTGCACTGGGACTCCAGAGGGCATTGAGCCTGTACGCCCGTTTGAGAGCGAGCGCTACCTTGGTACCTGGTATGAAGTAGCGCGAATTGAGAATCGATTTGAACAGGGTTTATCCGAGGTTACGGCAACTTACACCCCGCGCGAAGACGGCGGAATCACCGTTATTAACCGAGGCTTCGATGCTAGCGAGGCGGTATGGAAAGAAGCCATAGGTAAGGCCTACTTTGTAAACGATCGAACGCGTGCGCACCTCAAAGTATCATTCTTCGGCCCGTTTTATGCGTCTTACATCGCCTTTCATGTGGCGGAGAATTACGATCATGCATTTGTGACTGGCAATTCAAAAGACTATCTTTGGTTGCTCTCGCGAACACCCAGCGTGAGTGAAACAATCAAAGCCGACTTCCTGTCGCAAGCGAAGGCCCTCGATTTCGATCTGACTAATTTGGTCTGGGTCGAGCAATCACTCCCAAAACCCGTGCAATAACCCACAAATTAGCCGCGTAAACATCGCACTCCGAAGCGCATTGCGATAGGATTCGAAAGGATATGTACTGACACTAATCAAAAGGTAAAGAGCGAGTGACCTCCCCACTGTTACGACTAATCAGCATTACCCTTCTGGCGTGCCTAACCGCATGTACCGGAGGCGAATCGAAAGTAGAGCAAGGAAATAGAGAAGGCGTTCTTCACTATGGGAATGGATCAGAGCCTCAAGGTTTGGATCCCCACGTTGTTACCGGTGTACCAGAGAACAAAATCATACGTTCCCTATTCGAGGGCTTAGCAGTAAAGAACCCTTACACCCTTGAGCCAGAGCCGGGGGTCGCGGAGAGCTGGGACATCAGTGAGGATGGCAAAACTATTACCTTCCATCTGAATCCAAAGGCACGCTGGTCTAATGGCGATACCGTGACAGCAAGCGACTACGTTTGGTCTTGGCACCGAGCCCTAAACCCCAACATGGGTAACCAATACGCCTATATGCTGTACCCGCTCGTTAACGCAGAGGCGTACGCCACAGGTAAGCTCGAAGACCCCAACGAAGTTGGTGTGAAGGCAGTGGATGACCACACATTGGTTGTGTCTCTCAATGCCCCCACCCCTTATTTCATTCAGTTAATGGACCACTACTCCACTTTCGCTGTGCATCCCGAGACGGTAACCAAACACGGTGGCGCTACCGATCGATTCACGCCCTGGACGCGTGTTGAAAATATGGTGAGCAATGGCCCTTTCGTGCTGACCGAATGGAAACTCAATCGCTACATTCGCATAGAGAAAAACCCACTCTACTGGAATGCTGACAACGTCAAACTCAACGCCGTTATTTTTTACCCAACCGAGAACTTAACGAGCGAAGAGCGCATGTTCCGAGCTGGGCAGCTACACCACACCAACGAAGTACCGCTTGATAAGCTCCCAGTTTACAAGGCGATGCCGAAGTCACCTCTCGTACAAGCGCCCTACCTCGGCACCTATTATTACCTGTTGAATACGGATCGAGCCCCCTTAGACGATGTTCGAGTCCGTAAAGCGCTGTCCATGGCGGTGGATCGCGACACGCTCGTATCCACTGTGCTGCAAGGCGCTTACGTATCGGCATACTCAATCACACCGCCGGATACCCTAGGCTATTACCCACCAAAAACCTTTGGCTACGACCCAAACAAAGCGCGTGCCTTGCTCGCTGAAGCAGGCTATCCAAACGGCGAAAACTGGCCTGGCTTGGAGCTCACTTACAACACCAGTGAAAACCATCGCAAGGTGGCAGTAGCTATCCAACAAATGTGGAAAGACGTACTCAACATCGAAGTCACCCTAGCCAACCAAGAATGGAAAGTGTATCTGGATTCAGTCAACCAAATGAACTTTCAAATTGCGCGTCGAGGATGGATCGGAGACTACGTTGACCCCAACAACTTCCTAGATCTGTTTATATCGGGCGGCGGAAACAACAATACGGGTTATAGCAATCCAGAGTACGACGACATCATTCTACGAAGGGCTCCCAGTGCACCAACGCGCGATGAACGCTACAGCCTATTCCGTGAAGCCGAAACCATGCTCATGGAGTCCATGCCTATCATTCCAATTTACACCTATACGAGTAAGCATTTAACGCACCCAAGCGTTAAAGGGATGCCATCAAACTTGATGGACTCACTCAATATTCGCTATGTCTGGCTCGATCCGAGCGAGACCCTAGAGCTGGAGTAAATTATGTGGCGATTTATCATCGGACGCTTGTTGCAAGCAATTCCGGTTATATTCATAGTCATCACGGCGACATTCTTTCTGGTGCGGGCCGCTCCCGGTGGCCCTTTTGATGCAGAAAAAGCCGTTATCCCCGAAGTAAAGGCCGCTCTAGAACGGCAGTATCGTCTGGATCTCCCTATCCACGAGCAATACATCGCCTACTTGGTCGACCTATCGCAAGGCGATCTCGGGCCCTCGTTCAAGTATCCAGGGCGAACGATTAACGAGCTCATTGAATCCGGTTTACCGGCAACCGCCGAGCTGGGAGCATACGCCCTGCTTATCGCTGTGATCATCGGAAGTTTAGCTGGTATCGCTGCTGCATTGCGCCCCAACACGCTACAAGACTATATTCCTATGTCGATGGCGATGATAGGCATCTGCATGCCCACTTTTTTACTCGGCCCCATATTGGTTCTGATTTTTGGTATTCATCTGGATTGGCTGCCCGTTTCGGGCTGGGGTGATATCCCGGGTGACAAACTCATGCCAAGCATTACGCTAGGAGCCGCGTACGCTGCGTACGTTGCGCGTCTATCGCGAGCCGGCATGCTCGAAGTTCTATCCCAAGACTACATTAGAACGGCTCGGGCTAAAGGACTCCCCGAATGGCAAGTGGTTCTAAAGCATGGACTCCGTGGCGGTATGCTGCCCGTGGTCGCATTCTTGGGGCCTGCATTTGCGGGTCTGCTGGCGGGTTCATTTGTGGTCGAAACGATTTTCCAGATCCCGGGGCTCGGTCGCTTTTACGTACAAGCCGCGTTCAATCGCGATTACACCATGATTCTGGGGACCACCGTCTTCCTATCGACGCTGATCGTTCTATTTAACCTTTTGTCTGACATTGTTGCCGCGTGGCTAAACCCGCGCCTACGCGCCCAGCTGAGTGAGTAAAAATGGCCCATATCGATATCAACGCTGAAAAAGGGACATCTCTGTGGGAAGACGCCTGGCGTCGCCTTAAAAAGAATCGGCTTGCTCTATTTGGCTTGGGTGTTTTGGTCCTGTTTGTCGTGAGCGCACTGCTAACGCCTTGGATAGCGCCCTACGCTTACGATGCTCAAAACTTAGACTTAGGCGCCACTCCGCCCTCCGCTCAGCACTGGCTTGGCACCGACATATTCGGCCGTGATCTGCTCACTCAAATCATGTACGGCGGACGAATCTCACTTGCGGTCGGTTTTGTAGCAACCGCCGTAGCGCTTGTTATTGGCGTGACCTGGGGGGCTGTTGCAGGCTATATTGGCGGGCGCGTGGACGCCGTCATGATGCGCATCGTCGATATTCTGTATGCGCTGCCCTTTATGATTTTCATCGTTTTGCTGATGGTGGTCTTTGGACGCAACTTACTACTGCTCTTTTTGGCCATCGGGGCAGTCGAGTGGCTGACCATGGCGCGTATCATGCGAGGTCAAGTACAAGCTTTACGGAAACAAGAATTCGTTGAAGCCGCTATTTCTCTGGGCTTGTCACCCATGACCATTATTAGACGGCATCTGGTACCCAACGCACTGGGGCCCATCATTGTGTATACGACGCTCACCATCCCAAGCGTAATGTTGCTCGAGGCCTTTCTTAGCTTCTTGGGTTTAGGCATTCAACCACCCAAAACGTCATGGGGCCTATTAATCTCTTATGGTGCCGAGACGATGGAAGAGTACCCGTGGCTTTTGATTTTTCCAGGGCTCGCTCTCACGACAACCCTCTTCGCGCTCAACTTTTTAGGCGATGGCCTCCGCGATGCGCTCGACGTTAGACGCTCGGCAGACTAAGGAGATACTGATGAACCTACTTGAAGTTCGCGATCTGCAGGTCGACTTTAACACTCGCAACGGGCACACGATCGCAGTCAACAAAATTAGTTTCACGGTAAAAAAAGGTGAGATAACCGCGATCATTGGCGAATCGGGCTCGGGTAAATCCGTTGCGTGCTACAGCTTGCTCGGGCTGCTACCTCAACCCCCAGCCAGTATTGAATCTGGCACCGCCGTATTCGAAGGGCGGGATTTGCTCACGCTCTCAGAAAGCGAATTAAGGCAAATCCGTGGGCGCGACATCGCCATGATCTTTCAAGATCCAATGACCTGCCTCAACCCCTTTATGACCATTGGCGATCAATTGATCGAGCCGCTGATGTTCCATAAAAAGGTATCTAAGGCAAGCGCTTTGGCGCGCGCTAAAGAGCTCTTAGTGGAAGTAGGTATTCGAGATCCGGAAGCTACAATAAACAACTATCCGCACGAATTTTCAGGCGGAATGCGGCAGCGCGTCATGATAGCAATGGCGCTAATCAACGAGCCCAAACTCTTAATCGCGGATGAACCGACCACGGCGCTTGATGTGACAATACAGGCACAAATATTAAAGTTAGTGGCCGACCTACAGAAAAAGCGCGATATCGGAGTCATATTTATTAGTCATGATCTCGCGGTCGTAGCGGATATCGCTGATCAAATTATTGTGATGGAGAAAGGCTTCGTCGTAGAGCAAGGCGATAGCAACGCGATTTTTACCGCAGCCAGCCACCCCTACACACAAAAATTACTTGCCGCTATCCCGAGCGACACCAAAGTAACAACGCTGAATGATCCCGAGCCCCTTATCCAGGTAAAAAATTTAAAAACCTATTTCAACACAGGAACAACGGTCGTTAAGGCGGTGGACGATGTTAGCTTCGACATTAACCGTGGTGAAATCGTGGGGCTCGTGGGCGAATCAGGGTCGGGTAAGTCCACCATCGGCCGATCGATTTTGCGCTTACTTCCTATCACCTCCGGCCATATCAGCCTCGACGGACAAGATCTGACGAAACTGGATACAAATACACTGAAGCAAACGCGCAGACGTATGCAGATGATATTTCAGGACCCCTACGCTTCTCTTAACCCGCGGATGTCTGTTTACGATACACTGGCGGAGCCATTACTCCTGCACAAGATAGAAACGCGTAAGACGGTAGAACATGCCGTGTTAAGACTCATGGACGAAGTAGGCTTGGCTCGTGCATTCATCCGTAAATATCCGCATGAATTTTCGGGAGGGCAGAGGCAACGTATCGCCATTGGCCGCGCGCTGGCTACTAAACCCGAATTCATCGTGGCCGATGAACCCGTCTCAGCGCTCGATGTCACAATCCAAGCGCAAATACTCGATCTGATGCTTGATCTGGGCAAACAGTATGGACTGACCATGCTCTTTGTATCACACGACCTTGCGGTCGTTCGACACATAGCCGATCGAATTATCGTTTTGTATCATGGCAAAATTGTTGAAACGGGAACCAGTGAAACCTTGTTCAACACGCCCCAAGAAGCGTATACCAAGTCACTGCTCGCCTCGATTCCCGGTCGGAATCGGCTCGCGAGTTAAACCATATCATTCGGTTGCCCGATACCCCATGGGGTATCGGGATCTTCGAGCCAGGACTCAAGCTCAGCGACCGGCATGGGTGGCGCAACATAAAAGCCTTGAATGTAATCGCACTCTAGCTCGACCAAGGCTTCAAGCGTTGATTCATGCTCTACGCCCTCTGCTACAACCACTTTATTCAAAGCATGCGCTAAGGCAATGGTGGATTCAGCGATGATTTTATCGTCGCTTTCATCTGGCAACGCCTGAATAAACGCTCGGTCGATTTTGACCGTGCGCGCGGGTATGCGCTTCAGGTAGGATAGCGAAGCAAATCCCGTACCGAAATCGTCGATTGCCAGAGAGACCCCCATATCTCGCAGACGGTACAAACTCTCCAATGCCTTATCGGGATCCGTCATCATACTGGTTTCGGTCACTTCAAGAGTCAAGGCGCCAGATTCCAAATTGAGGCGATCAAGCACATTCCTTATCTGGGCGGTAACATTGACATCCTGCAGATCACTAATCGATAGGTTGATGCTGATATCTAGGTTCAGTCCCCGCAGACGCCAAAGCCGAAGCTGACGCGCTGCTTGGTCCATCGTCCATCTCGTTACTCGGCGTATCAAGCCGCTCATCTCGGCCAAGCGCAAAAATTCATCGGGATTCAGCAAGCCCAAATCGGGGTGACGCCAGCGCAATAGCGCTTCGACACTCGTGACGCGCTGGGTGCGTAAATTGACAATCGGTTGATAAAACAATTCCAACTCACCGCGAGTCAAAGCCAGCTGCAGATTCTTGTTCATCATGAGGCGCTGCGTCGCATTATCGTCGCGCGCTGGGTCATACACACAGACATTAGAGCCAGCCTTGGACTTAGCCTCGTAGAGTGCTGTATCTGCCATTCTGAGCAAATCCGGGCCCTCGCCTGAATGCATAGGAAACAGAGCTAGGCCAACGCTCATGCCGATGCTAATCTCGTGCTCTTCAACGCAAAAGTAATCGTCTGTTACGGAAATCAGCTTTTCAGCAACTTCCTCTGCTCCCACCCGTTCCGTGTTAGGCAGTACAAAAGCAAATTCATCCCCCCCCCAACGAGCGAGATAGTCCTCGGCTCTTAAACTAGACTGCAACCGTCGCCCAAGCTCAACCAATACGTCATCGCCGACAAAATGACCTAGCGTGTCGTTCACGCCCTTAAAGCCATTCAAATCTGCCAAGAGTACGGCAAAATGGGATCCTTCTTTTTTGGCTTCAGCAACGACCTCGCCTAGGCGAGCTCGGAACGCTACGCGATTAGGAAGCGAGGTCAGATCATCGTGCAGCGATTTATAGTGAGCGACATCCCCGTAGCGCTTCAGACCGTCAATAGACTCCAAGGCATGCCGGCTGAGCAGCAAACCAAAAAAACTTGCGCCCAGAATAATCAAGGCAGGCAACATATCACGCAGCGCAAAACCACGCAGAAATGAATCAAGTCCGAATGTAATGTAGGCTGCTATGAAGAGTAAGGTAGCCAAGAGCAGGAAATACCAGCCGCGTGAACGCTCTCGCCTGCTGAAGACGATGACGCAGATCGTGTGAGCCGATCCAACCATAGCTACGACGCTAAGAAAAATGACGCCTACTATAATTACGGTTAAACTCTGTCCATCACTCATTACAAACAAATGCCCGCAGTGGCTGCAAAAGATACGACTGTCGTGACGACATTATCATTACAGACCGTCGCATCTGAATTGTGCTAACAGTATCACAACAGCGCACGATGTCACGGGTCTAGACGAGGTAGAAAAAATGACAGCGGTAGAACACGAACACTATCAGGGCTTAAGCTACCCCTATGGGCGCAAAGCACCAGCCGATAATGGATGGATTCGTGAAGTCGCTCCCGGCGTGCATTGGCTACGATTTGCGCTCCCTATGGCCCTAAACCATATCAACCTGTGGTTACTCGAAGATGGCGACGGCTGGACCATTGTTGATACCTGCATGGATATGCCCGACGCGAAAGCGGCCTGGGAACACCTGTTTGACACCGTTTTACAAAGCAAGCCCATCACTCGTATTATTGCAACACATCTCCACCCTGACCACGTTGGACTCGCGGGCTGGTTAGCTGAGCGCTTTGATTGCGAACTCTGGATGTCACGAACCGACTATGTGATGTGCCGCATGCTGGTATCGGATACGGGCCGCAAGGCACCCGAGGCGGGAATCCGTTTTTATCGACGCGCTGGTTTTAACGATAAGCAACTCGAAGAGTACACCGAGCGTTTCGGCGGGTTCGGCAGTGTCGTATATCCTTTGCCCGACTCCTATCGCCGCCTTGTAGATGGGCAAACGCTGAAAATTAACGACCTTTACTGGCAGGTAGTGGTGGGTAAAGGTCATTCACCCGAGCACATCTGCCTGTACTGCCCTGCGCTTAAATGCCTTATCTCTGGCGATCAAGTGCTTCCAAGAATCACATCGAATGTCAGCGTATTTCCGACCGAGCCTGACGGCAACCCCTTACGAGAGTGGCTATCATCCAATGCCCGGATCAGGGACTTACTACCAGAAGATGTACTCGTACTCCCTGCACACGGCAACCCATTCCACGGTCTTCATCAACGCCTAACGCAGCTCATCGAAGGTCATGAACGCGATCTTGATGCGCTGTACGAGCACTTAGAGGAGCCCAAACGCGCAATAGATTGCTTCGAAGTATTGTTCCAACGCAGTGTTGGCGACGACATTATCTTGATGGCCACAGGTGAAAGTATTGCTCATCTGAACTGCCTCAAGGCGCGTCGCCGAATCAGGCGCTACCTCGATGAAAATGGGGTTTATTGGTATCAGCGACTGGCCGAGAGCCGGCAGGTTCGAATACCTTAAGGTTACAGACACTTGGGCTTTGAATTTAAGCCAGACGCCAGCTAGACTCGAGAGAAAACGGAGAAAAGGCGATGAACTTTACTATGCCAGACGCGCTGCAAGCCTTTCTCGGTGAACTCGACGACTTCATCGATCGGGAAATAAAGCCGCTCGAGCAAATAGACGATAACATCCGTTTTTTCGACCACCGACGAGAACACGCGCGCACAAACTGGGACGCAGGCGGTGTGCCCAGAGAAGAGTGGGAAGCTTTGCTCGCTGAAGCTCGCCGAAGGGCCGACGCAGCGGGCATTTACCGCTACCCCTTTCCCTCAGCCTACGGAGGTCGAGACGGTAACAACCTGGGGATGGCGATCATTCGAGAGCACCTTGCCGCAAAAGGCTTGGGCTTGCATAACGACCTGCAGAACGAGCACTCGGTTGTTGGCAACAATATCGGTTTACTCCTAATGCTGGAGTACGGCACCGAGCAGCAAAAAACGGAATGGACCGACGGCTTGGCCACCGGTAATCGCGGTTTTGCTTTCGCGATTACCGAACCGAATCACGGCTCAGACGCAACGCACATGGAAACTCGCGCCGAGCGCGCTGATGGCGGTTTCGTTATCAACGGCATAAAAACGTGGAATACCGGCATTCACGTTGCTGAGTACGATATGGTTATGGCTCGCACCTCAGGTAAAGCGGGCGACGCAGATGGCATAACGGCATTCTTGGTACCCATGTCCGCCTCAGGGGTAAAGATCGAAGAATTTCTTTGGACGTTTAATATGCCATCCGATCACGGCACCGTGAGTTTCACCGATGTGTGGGTGAGCGAAGACGCTATTTTTGGAGGCGAGGGAAAGGGACTTCAGGTCATTCAGCATTTTTTTAACGAGAACAGAATACGCCAAGCGGCGTCCAGTCTCGGTGCAGCGCAGTACTGCGTCGCAGAGGCCGTGCAATATGCAAAAGAACGCAAGCCGTTTGGAAAGCCGCTAGCAACCAATCAAGGAATACAGTTTCCTCTAGTCGAACTACAAACTCAGATCGAGATGCTGCGGGCCCTGATACACAAGACAGCTTGGATCATGGATACTGAAGGCGCGTTCGCTGCATCCGATAAAGTCTCGATGTGTAACTTTTGGTCCAACCGCTTGTGCTGCGAGGCCGCAGACCGCGCCATGCAGGTTCATGGTGGACTCGGCTATTCGCGCCACAAGCCCTTTGAACACATTTATCGACACCATCGTCGCTATCGCATCACCGAGGGCGCAGAGGAAATTCAAATGCGCCGAGTGGCAGGCTACCTGTTTGGCTTCATGAATCAGAAGGCGCCCAAGGGAGTGGAGTAAGTGATTACTCGCCTGCAATCTTTTATTGAATCTAGACTCGGAGACGGCACACAGGTCGTTGATGCTCAATTACTGACCGGCGGCGCGAGTCAAGAAACCTGGCGGATTGATGTTTTAAGAGAGGGAGCAACCCAAACGTACTGCTTGAGGCGCGCAAAGGACAGCGAATCCGAGCAGGCACTGGACTTGGGCGGTGTCGGTCTCGCAGTAGAGGCCGATTTAATCGAAAGCGCTATGGCCGCAGGTGTTAAGACACCCAAGATCATTGCCCGCATACGATCAGAAGATGATTTGGGCATCGGCTTCTTAATGGAGTGGCTCGAGGGCGAGACACTGGGACACAAGATTGCGCGAGCCGCAGAATTCAGCGAGATTCGCCCACAATTGGCAGCCCAATGTGGAGAGCAGCTAGCGCGCATTCATGCAATCGACCCAAGGCCTTTTCTTGAATCCAATCGGCTCAATCAAGTAATAGCAAGCGACTTCGTGCAGCAAACCTACGACCAATATCTGAGTCTTGGCGTTGACCAACCCATGCTCGATTTCACCGCTCGTTATCTGCTCGAATATGCGCCAGCTGAGCACGATTACGTGCTAAACCACGGTGACTTCCGCAACGGCAATCTGATGATTGATCCTTTATCGGGGATAACAGCGGTACTCGATTGGGAACTTGCATCCGTTACCGACCCCGCCAAAGATATAGCTTGGCTGTGTGTTAATTCGTGGCGATTTGGATGCAACGAGCTCGAGGTCGGTGGATTTGGACAACTCGATGACCTGCTGCAGGCTTACAATCAACACAGCGGTCGCCATATAAAACGCGATCAAGTCCATTACTGGATGGTCTTTGGTTCATTCTGGTGGTCGGTCTGTTGTCTCAGCATGGCCAACACCTACAAAACCGGCGTTAATACCTCTATTGAACGCCCGATTATCGGAAGACGCGCCTCGGAAGGTCAGCTCGACTGTGTCAATCTATTGCTGCCGGAGGGCCTAGAAATCATACCGGAACCGCTCGAGCAAGGGCTTCTTCCGAGCGATGCCGAGCTGGCAGCGGCTCTGCAAACACACCTGAAGCAAAATGTCGCCCCTATGCTCGAAGGCAAGGATAAGTTTCTTGCGCAAGTGGCGGCCAATGCCGCGGGCATACTCATGCGGAGCACGCAGTTCGGGCCTATCGCCCACGCTCAAGAGACACGTCGCCTGCGTGCCTTTTTCGATAGCAACGAGCACCTTCGCGACCTGAATCATAAACTGTGCTCGCAGCTAAGAGTTGGCGCCCTAGACGTAAACGATTCAGCGCTTCAGGCTCATTTAAGGGCAACCGTCGAGGCCCAAGTCGCAATTGACCAACCACATTACCTCGAGTGCTCAAAACGCGCCGTGCGCCGCTGAGTTGAACCAACAAACTTGCGACTGCCGTAAAACTGTCAGATAGTTAGCGTCTGCACGCAACGAGAGACAACAATGATAGAAAAACTACTCGCGTCTATATTGAGAGCGTACTATCGACGACTCAGCAACAAGGCTAACCCACACGCGCATCAGCAACGCAGTCATTCCGTTAATATCCCCAGCCGGGAGCCAGATCGAAGGATTCGAGCACGACACTATTCCGCGTGTGATGAGGGCAAGCCGCTCATCGTCTATTTTCACGGCGGCGGTTGGGTCAGCGGCGATCTCGATACGCACGATGCACTTTGCGCTAAGCTCAACGAGGAGACAGGTTGTTCGGTTCTCTCGATAGACTACCGTTTGGCACCGGAACACCGTTTCCCTGCGGCATTTGAGGATTCACTGGATGCGACCGTTTGGGCCGCAGAACAACTGGATGTACTAACCGATGCCGGGCGTTCTTTGATCGTGGCGGGTGATAGCGCGGGGGGCAATCTAGCTGTCGCGGTTTCGCTCAACCTACCCGAGGAAGCGAGACAGGCACTGAACGGGCAAATATTGATCTACCCCGTTACCGAATACTACCTCGCGGATTACCAGAGTTATCAAGAAAAAGGCAAAGGTTACGCGCTCACTAAGGGATTGATGCATTTCTTCTGGAACACCTACCTTGGCAAAAAGTACGCAAGCCTAGGCGAAGCGGAACAGCATGCAAAAGCGGCTTTGCCCGGCACCGTTCAAGAGTTGCAAGCGTTACCTACCACCTTTATTTCGACCGCAGAAAACGACCCGCTTCGAGACGAAGGGATTGCCTTCAAAGCGGCCTTAGATCAAGCCGACATTAAGACAACGTATGTGCATTTCCCCAACTCAGAGCACGGCTTTGCTACTGCGCCGGGCAGCGACCCCGAGGCAGTCAAGCACATTGAGAAGATCAGCGCCTGGCTAAAAACGCTGTAAAATATACCAAAACGCCGTGGCAGCGCACTTTGACTGGAGGCGACGCCAACCAGGAACGCTGCCACTACGAAATGACCTAGACGGTCATCTCATTTAGCATCGCTTTAACATCCGCAGGCATCATGAATCTAGGCACAGGGTAAGAAACCGCTTCTTCAGCCGCTGCTTTGGCAATGGCATCATGATCATCCCGTTTCAGCGGTTCAATCTTCGTGCCGATATCGAGCTGTGCATTCAATGCTTTGACCGCATCGATGAAGGCTTGGGCTTTCGCAGCTGAGCTCTGCCCACTTTGAGCGACGCCCACTAAATCAGCCAGCTCCGCCAATGCAGCCTCGGCGGGACCTTTGCTGAACTCCAGCACATAGGGCAGTACCACCGCATTCGCTAACCCGTGGGGCACGCCGTAATAAGCGCCAAACTGATGCGCAATCGCGTGTACATTACCCACATTCACCTGATTAATCGCCATACCCGCGTGGTAGGCCGCCATCGCCATCGCGGCGCGGGCGTCGTGGTCCGAGCTGTCGGCGTAAATTTTTGGCAGCGCGTCGAAAATAACTCGAATGGCTGCCGTCGCATGCTCTTTCCGAGTACCGCGTTCCCAAGTTGAAATGTAAGCTTCAATGCCGTGCGTTAGGGCATCCATGCCGGTTGCCGCGGTAATCGCAGGCGGTAGCCCTTGCTGCAAACGCGGATCCACTGCGGCCGCCTTGGGCAAAAGCGAGGCACCGCTAATAACCACTTTAGCGTGATTCTGAACATCAGTTATGACCGCCCCTGCGGTCGCCTCAGATCCCGTACCCGCGGTGGTCGAGATCGCGTACAAGGGAATGACTTCGTGCTTTACTTTGCCAAACCCAACCCACGAGCGAGGATCATCATCGCTGGTCGCCGCGGCAGACATGATTTTTGCGCAGTCGATTACCGAGCCGCCCCCGATAGCCAAGATCACTTCACTGCCAGCGGCTCGCAATACTTGCTTCCCGGCCTCGACTTGCTCAAACGTCGGATTGGGCTCGATATCATCGAAATACGCGACCTCGATACCTGCATCCAGGAGCGTCTGAGAGCCTTGGTCAGTTACACCCAAATCGCGCAGAATTTTATCGCTGGCAATCAACACTTTCTTGTAGCCCTGATTGATCAAATACTGGCACAGTTCACGACTAGATCCGGGGCCTGTAAACGCTAAGTGCGATTGCCCTGGGGCTAAGCCCGCTAAACTTTTCATCATGCCGATGACCAATTTGTGTTTCAGTTTTAACAACATAGAGACAAACTCCTTATTATTCGGTCTCAAAAATCACAGTTCGGCCCGATGCGAGCCAGGACTCGAAAGACGGACTGTAGCGTTCTTCAATTACGTTACGCTTAATTTTAAGCGTTGGTGTCGTGAATCCGGTCTCGGGTAACCAACGTTCCTTTACAGCGACAATGCAGGCGAGTCGCTCATGAGGATCGAGCGTTGAATTGACCTGCGCGAGATGTGCAGACAACTCCGCCTCAACCTCGGCGGACGAGTTACTGTTCGACAGGCTCGCCTGAGCGACTTCATTCAGATTCACAACGACCAAGGGCTGTGGCAAATTCGGGCCAGTTACACAGACTTGTTCGATGAGGGAATTGGCCAGCAATTTGTTTTCGATCGGCGCGGGCGCCACATATTTGCCCTTGCTCGTTTTGAAAAGCTCCTTCACTCGACCGGTGATGTGCAAACGACCGTGCTCATCGATTTTACCTTGATCTCCGGTTCGTAAGTAGCCGTCCCCGGTAATCGTCTCGGCCGTGATATCAGGCGCTTTGTAGTAACCGATCATGGTCGTGGGTGACCGAACAAGGACCTCTCCAATGTCGCTAATAACACAATCGACTAGCGGGTTCGCCTTACCCACCGTACCGGGAACCGAACCACCCACAGGGGTCGTGTGCGAGTACGCGAAGTTTTCAGTCATGCCATAGCCCTCCTGAATCTCTAGCCCAAGATCACGATACCACTCGATCAGGCTCACGCTTAAAGGTGAAGCGCCGCTAAGCGCAATGCGCGCTTGATCTAGACCCAAACCCTGCAGAATCTTCTTGCGAACGAGCTTACCGACAAAAGGGATTTTTTTGAGCCGATTGAGTTTCGTTTCGGGCATTTTCGCCAGCACGCCCTGCTGAAACTTCATCCATATTCGAGGCACGGCAAAAAAGGTCGTCGGGCGAGCGCGCTGTAAATCTTCTGCGAAGGTATCGAGCGAGTAAGCAAAGTAAACCGTAAACCCGTTATAGAGTTGCGCTGTTTCCAATGCGGCTCGTTCCGCTACGTGAGCAAGGGGAAGATAAGACAAACATCGGTCATGCTCATTCGTTTCGTAAAGGTAATTCGACAACACACCCGTGTTACCCACCGTTCTGAAGGTATGCATCACCCCTTTTGGCATACCGGTCGTACCCGATGTGTAGACAATCGTCGCAAGATCATCCAGATCAGGATCAAAACGCTCGTCGAATGGTTTGTGCTCCGTTAGCAGATCGCTCCAAGACGCTGCGCCGTCGAACTGGGGGGCATCAGGGAAGCGAATGAAGTCATATTCCCCGTCGAGACCCGGCGCCATTGCTTCGAAGTTATCGAGCTTACCAATAAACCCTTTGGTCGCTCCACTGTGCTCAATGATCTGTCGAATCGTCTCCGCCGCTAGGTTGGGGTAAAGCGGCACGGTAACGCCACCCGCCATCCATATGGCAAGGTCCGCCATAATCCAATGCGCGCAGTTTTTTGAAAATAAAATGACGCGATCGCCCGATTTTAGCCCGCGCGCTTTCAGGGCATTTGCGATGCGCTCAGACTCATCTGCGACTTGGGCCCAGGTCCAGGTACGGGTCTCACCTGCAGCGTAAGGTTGTACGTATGCGATATTATTAGGGCGCTGATCAACTTGCGTATAAAAAGCAGCCAGCGGGGTGATTGTCTTAGCAAGTAACTCGTCGGGCGTCATGACATAACCTCTTAAAATTTGTATTAGTGTTTACGCCTATCACATGCCTAAGTATTAATGCTTCGGCCAGTTTTTTCCAGAGATATCGCCCTTAATCCGCATCCCTCTGCTAGGATACGCAGGCATTTACACGATCAGAGGGAACCCCACATGACAACGCCTTCAAACTATCGCCACATTACGGTAGATCCAGACACAAAAGCATTGAGCGTCGTTGAAAGTGTGCTTCCAGCACCTCGAGGCCGTGATTTGACTATCGAAATCGCGGGAGCCGGTTTGAATCGAGCCGACCTGCTCCAGCGCCAAGGGCTCTACCCTGCGCCCGCTGATGCCTCACCCATACTGGGCTTGGAGGTTTCGGGGATCGTGGTTGCTAGAGGCTCGAGCGTCACACAGTATGAGATCGGAGATCGCGTTTGCGCACTGGTTCACGGAGGCGGCTATGCAAGTCATTGCAATATTCGAGAAGACCAATGCATTCGAGTTCCAGAACGAATTGATCTCGTCGATGCGGCAGGCTTACCGGAAGCCCTTCTGACCGCCTGGCTCAATGTCTTCGAGCGCGCCAGACTGCAGGCCAGTGAGACCTTGCTGATGCAAGGGGGGTCGAGCGGGATCGGCAGTATCGCCGTTCAAATGGCGCGCCTTTGGGGCGCAAAAACCATCGCCACGGCAGGCGGTTCGGAAAAATGCGAGCAGCTAGTGAATCTGGGAGTTGATCGCGCCATCGACTATCGCACTGAAGATTTTGTTGAAGCCGTTACGGAATTCACGCAGGGTCAAGGCGCGAACGTCATTTTCGACATGGTCGGCGGCGACTATATCCAGAAACACATCCAATGTGCCGCCGTTGAGGGCAGAATCGCCAACATCGCTTACCAAAATGGGTTTGAAGCCAACATCCATTTTGGCCTTGTCCTCATAAAAAGACTCACACTATCGGCCTCGACCTTGAGGCCGCAAAGCTTTGATCATAAAGCCGCAATGCTAAGCGAAATTCAAAAAAACTTTGGCCAAGCCCTTGCTAGCGGTGATCTCGCGCCCGTAATCGATTCGTACTTCTCACTAGAAGAGGCTGCAACCGCGCAGGACTACATGGCCTCGGGTAAGCATTTCGGGAAAATTTTGCTACGGCCCTAGTGCATACGACACTGAAGAACGCCCAATCGCGAAGCCCAGATCAATCGATAAAGATCGTATTTGGGCGTCGACTCATTCGGGCATAAAGCCAACCGCCGACGAGCCCAGCGAGGCCCTGCAGTAACAGACCGAGCGCTGGTCGAGCTCCGGCGACGCCCCACAAGCCAATAACGGCTTTCAGAATAAGATGCATTGCAATCAGCGCAACCAATCCGGCCAAGGGGTAAAGCCACCAGCGATGCAGAGGAAAAAACCGCGAAATCTGACCTGTCACCACAAATCCGATCAATAAGGCTACCGCAACAAGCACAAGGTAGGGCATTACCAAGCCCTGCAAATCAGCCCAAGTAGCACTGACACGAGTAGCGAAATCGACGCTCGCACCCAGATTTTGCAAGCTTCCGAGATTCACCTGAGTAATAGCAGCCGCACCGATCAAATAGGTGAGTAACACAGCGCCTAAATAGGCTTTAACATAACGCCACATGAGTCTGCCACTTAGATTTAAATTGTGGGACTATAGTGACATGCTAATCCTGCGATAGGAAGACACCGATGCGAATCAATCAAGTACTCATAGGTTTTACACTGACGCTGTTGCTACAAGCCACTGCCGCTCGCGGCGACTATCAGATCATACAGGTCGCAGCGGGACTCAATACGCCTTGGAGCGTCGACTTCTTCGCTAACGGCGACTATCTCGTTACCGAGCGCCGAGGGAACCTACTCCGTGTGAAGCCCGACGGTAGCACGACCAAAATTGCAGGCGTTCCGGCAACCTACTTTGCAGGTCAAGGTGGTTTTTTTGATGCACTCATCCGTTCAGAGCGCGATGCAATTTGGGTGTATTTGTCCTACGCAAAGGGAACACCGAAAGCCAACGGCACTGCCATATACAAGGCGCGTCTCGAAGGGGATACACTGATTGAAGGAAAAGATATTTTCTGGGCGAAAACATTGAAAGATACGCCTCAGCACTACGGTGGCAAACTCGCGTTCGGACCAGACGAAACCCTATTCGTAACGACCGGTGACGGCTTTGACTATCGCGAGTCGGCGCAGGATAAACAGTCTGAGTTAGGCAAAGTCATCCGCATCAAGCTCGATGGTAGCACGCCGCAAGACAACCCTTTCAAAGGCGAGCTGAGCGAACGCATTTGGTCGTATGGGCATCGCAATCCACAAGGACTTGCTTTTGATACCGCTACCGGCGATCTGTACCAACATGAACACGGCCCCAAAGGCGGCGACGAAATTAACTTGATTCAACGCGGCGCTAACTACGGTTGGCCCTTAGCCACTTACGGAGTCAACTATAGCGGGGCTCTGGTATCACCGTTTACCGAATATAAAGGCACTAACCAGCCAGTGACGTACTGGGTGCCGAGCATCGCGCCCTCTGGATTCGCTGTATATCGAGGAGACGCTTTCCCAGACTGGCAAGGTGATCTATTTGTTGGCGCCTTAGTCGATCGAGAGGTACGTAGATTGCGAATTGAAGCGGGCAAGGTAACTCAACAGGAAGCTCTATTCGGCGAGTTAACAGCGCGTATCCGAGACGTCCGTGTCAGCCCTTCTGGTCTAATCTATTTGCTCACCGACGGTCCCGAGGGGGCGCTTTATCGCGTATCGCCCAAATAGATCCGCTTTTGCTTGATTTTTTTGATCTGACGGGTACCCTGCGCGCCATATAAAGACGTGCGCCGCTATCAGATCTGGAAATTTGCAGATGATTAAAATCCTGTTTAAATTCTTAGTCCTCGCCGGATTAAGTTCTACCTTCGTTCTTGAAACGCTTGCTCAAGACCCCGTCCCTGACGAGAGTATGGACAAACTCCGCATGACGGATGGATCGGTAATCTATGGCACCATCCGCGACATCGAAGAGGGCGTCATACTTTTCCATACCGCTTTTGCAGGCGATCTCAAGATCAAAATTAGTGAAGTGACCGAGCTGAACTCTAGTGAACCCGTCGCCGTTAAACTGAGCGATGGATCCGTACTAGAAAACGTGGTGATATCGTTAGCAGAGGATGGATCCTCCGTCAGAACACCACAAACAGAACTTGAAGCACCATTGGATTTAACAGAGATCGTCACCCTCAATCCCGAACCCTGGGAGGTCGGCTTGGGCTACAAACATGAAGGCGCAGCGTCCCTTGCGTTAGTTCAGCAACGAGGAAATTCCGATACCGATCAACTCGACTATCGAATCGAGGGGAAATGGACTGGAGATGACGATCGTTTCAGCGGCATGGCGGAGGGCGAACTCGATGAATCCGACGGTATTAAAAACGCAGAAAACTGGATGTTAAGCGCAAAATACGACCGTTTTATGGGCGATACGAGTTACATTGGCCTGAATTCATCCATCAAACAGGATGAATTCGCCGACTTGGACATGCGGTTTTATCTAGGCCCCTACTTTGGCCGAGATTTTTACGATAGCAAGCGCTTCAGTTTATCGGCTGAATTAGGCTTGACTTATGTCCGGGAAAATTTCATCCAAGCGGAAAGCCAGAGCTATCCGGGTGCCAACTGGACCTTAGATATTGGCAGCGATATTTTTGGCTCGGATACCGAATTTTACGTCAAGCACAAAGGTATTTGGGACCTCAATAATCTAGACGAAGTCATTTTAGATACGCGTTTTGGCCTAAAAATACCGTTGATGATGAACATTCAAGCGGCCGCCGAATATAACATCGAATACGATTCAGGTGCGGTTGATGGCGTAGACGAAATTGACCAAAGCCTCAAGGTACGCTTCGGCTATCGTTGGTAGATAATTCCGCCTGCATTGAGGCGAGCTTAGCTCGGGTAAGCCGTATACCGAGAGTCGCAGCAAAAGCGAACAGCAGCGGTACGCCTGCACCAACCATGTACCACGTCGCCAAACCAGACAAAACGGGCGCAGCGACCTCGCCCGGGGGCGTGTCGCGACTTAATCCGATCCAATCTAAAACCAAGCCACCATAGGCTGGGCCCAAAACAGAAGCGACTTTAGTTGAAAAATTAAGTGCCGCAAAGAAACTCCCTTCCTGTCTCTCGCCGTGATGATAATCGTGTTCATCCGCCACATCGGCAGCAATTGATTGCGACATAATTGCGCGCAAAAGAAAGAAATACATAAAGATCAGCATGAACAAGAGATTCAGCCATAGTACGAGGCCGGTTCCATTCTCAGGCAAGAAGCCCAGCATTCGACCCGGGTAAAGCCAAGCGCCATCTAAAATCATACAGGCCAAGGCAATCCGAACGATCTGCGCCTTTTCAAACCGCTTGAGCCACGTATTCAAACTCAACATCACGAGGAAAATCGCGACCAAACTTGGCGCCGCAAGAATTAGGGAGATTTGTTCTGCCGAAAACTCCCAATAATAAATCCAAGCGAGCATATTCAGGCTTACAATCACTCCGTACGAGATGGTTGCGGAAATATCGTAGGCCAAAAGTGCGCGGAAGTTTCGATTCCCGAGTGTCTTCAAAAAAGAGCGGATTACGCCCCCAGTGGTGTGATAACTCGTTGCGTCAGGCGTTGAAAGACAGCAGGATAGACTCCCGCTAATCCACACTAGAATGCAGCTCATTACCCCGTAGTAGATATAGTTCGTCGCAACAAATCGTCCGTCAACGCCCGCTTGTTCAGAGAAAATAGTCGTCAAAGCAACCGCAGGTAAAATCACCGAGGCAAAAAATATCACCGCCATTCGAGCGCCTAATACTCTGGAGCGTTCGTTGTAATCACGAGTCAGGTCGGTTGACTGGGCTAAATGAGGAATGGAAAACAAGGTAACGGCAGTACGCACCCAAAACGACCAAAACAGCAGCCACGCGGCTAAATAGGTTTGCTGATCAATAATGACTTGTGGTGGCGAAAATAAACCCACGAAACCCATACCCGCGGGAAACACGGCGATCATCATGAAAGGGCGCCGTCTTCCGAGAGGTGACCGCCACTTATCGGACCAAGCTCCCACGAGCGGGTCTGACACAGCATCCCACAGCAAACTCAATGAAATGATCAGGCCAGTTAAGGCACCAGAAAGGCCCAAAACTTGAGTGAAGTAAAGCAGGACAAACATGGTATACGCGGCTTCTTTTGTGGCGTAAACCGCGCCGCCCGAGCCGTACAGTATTTTTTTTGTTATTGAAATCATTGATACCGCCACTGCCAACCAGCACCAAGACTAAGCTGTAAACCGATCCTTGTCGACCAACAAAGACCGCAGTGTTTCTATTATAATAAAGCCTTATTTCTGCAAGGTCCGAGGTCAAAGTGAAAACACCGATTGTTGTGCTACTCAGTTTGCTGAGCTTATCCGCCTTTGCGGAAGTTGATCTCGACAAGGGCGTAGCAAAATATCTTGAGTGCGCCGCCTGCCACGGTGATCAGGCCCAAGGTAATGCGGAGCTCAAGGCACCGGCACTGAGCCATCTGCAGCCGGTCTACATTGTGCGGCAATTGCAAAACTTCGCCACGGGCGTGCGTACGGGTGAGCCGGGCTCCCCTGCTTGGCAAATGGCTCAGGCAGTGCAGGGCTGGACGGACATCTTCGATAAACGCAACGTTGCGGTCGCAATCGCTAAATTTAATCCACGGCAACAGAAGCAAACGCTGGCTGGTTCAGCAGCAAATGGCCAAAAAAACTACAACAACCTCTGCGCGGGTTGCCATGGTAAGAATGCTGAAGGCAAAAATGTACTGCACGCACCGGCTTTGGCGGGGAGTCAAGACTGGTATCTCTTAGCACAAATAAGGCATTTCCAATCGGGTTCGCGAGGCAGCCACAACGACGATCAACTGGGAGCGCAAATGCAGGCGATGTCGAACCTGCTCGATGATTGGTCGCTACTGGATGTCATCGCCTACATCAATTCACAGCCACTGAACTAACTCAGCGGCAACTGAATGATGTAGCGGAAGGCATTGTGACCCGGTTGCACCGTTGCGCTTAGTTGAGAGTTGGGAGCGAAGGAACTCGAACAAATCAGGAGACTACTCATCGCTGAGCCGCTGAGCCGCTGAGCCGCTGAGCCTGAAAATTTTATCGCTTCTTGAGCGTTTTTTGATAGCGTGTTTGGAGCCTATCGTGACGCTCCAGATTTCTAAATTGATCCAACCGCGAACCCGTATCTGGATTGTCGCTCTCTCCAGCGGCTTGTGTCTTGTGGGCGCGTTGTATTGGCGGCGTCTTATCACCTTCACTGGGCTTTAGCATCCAGATCAAAATCGCGACACCGCCATAAAGCAAGACGCTTTTGGCTACCAATAGATACACGACGCTGTCGGGATGTACTTCCTGGAGAAAACCCTGCAGATCACCGAGCAGAAAATACGTTACCAATCCCAACAGCAATAGCGAGACTGACCGGTGAACTTTATTGCGATGCCTTTTCAGAAAAAATAGCAACGCGGAATATTTGGCGACGCGAAAAAGAGACACCCTATACTCCTATATTAATGCCCAACAGCAAGGCAACGATACCGAAGCCCTTCCAACCAATGCCCGACCAAATTTCTTTTTCTTTTTCAGCAATAAGGAATTCAAGATCGTCGTCCGAGTACTCAGACTCAGAACGCCCCGCATGAATCATGTCCTGCTTTACTTTGTCGATGGCGCGGTCACGCAGTTTCTGACGCAAAGCGCGCGGCAACTTGATGGAGGTAGACTGAGACTCAGCGCCCATGAAACTCGGCCCGAGTCTTGTTAACAAAAGCGGCAAAACCCGCTTGACCGTCGTTAGTGACCGCGCACTCGGCGATGTAGCGCGTTTCGCGCTGCATTTGCGATTCTAATGAATCGGTTTGAGTAAAAAGCATCAACTTTTTCACCTTGCCGTAGGCGAGGGTCGGCCCTTTTGCCAACTGTTGCGCCAATACGTCCACCTCAGCAATGAAGGCGTCCGCATCAGATACGCGCGTGAGTAGACCCCAGTCTAGCGCTTCCTCTGCCGTCAAGGTCCGATTGGTGAGATACAGCTCCGTTGCTCGT
>JAUHWV010000094.1 GCA_030427335.1 Gammaproteobacteria bacterium
TTTAACAGGCAAAGTGATCCTGATCACCGGTGCGGGAGCAGGAATCGGAGCCGAGCTTGCAACAGCTGCTGCATCGAAGGGCGCGACGGTACTCCTGCTGGGACGAACCGAAGAGAAGCTCAACGCGGTCTACGACGCCATCCTCGCAAATGGCTACCCAGAACCCGTCGTTATCCCAATGGACCTAGCCAAACTCGACGAACCGCAAGCGAATCAATTGAGTCACCAGATTGGCGAGGCTTTTGGTCGCCTGGATGGTCTCGTTCACAACGCGAGCCTACTCGGCAAGCTCGGCCCACTTGCCAGCACCAACCTGTCGGAATGGTCACAAGTGATGAGCGTGAACGCGTTCGCCCCCGTCGTGCTTACTAAGGCATTGTTGCCACTCCTGCACGAGTCGCTCGCGGCGTCCATTTTGTTCACCAGCAGCGGCGTAGGAAAACAGGGACGGGCGTTCTGGGGAGCGTATGCCGCATCAAAATTTGCCACAGAGGGAATCGCGCAAATTTTGGCGGCGGAAACCGAATCAACCGAGAACATCCGCGTGAATTGCGTCAATCCAGGAGCTACCGCGACAGCCATGCGCCGCGCCGCGTTTCCAGGGGAATCACCAGACTCAATTGCCAGCGCGGCAAGTCTGATGCCGGCCTACTGCTTTTTACTGAGCGATGCCTCCAAACATCTTCACGGATACAGCATTGATCTGCAGAGGTAGAGAGCTTAAGCGTCAGAAAGGGCGCAGGTGCCACAAGGCTAGGTTCATTTGAGCCCAGCACAGACCTTAGCATAAGCGGATCTACCGCTGGGCTTAATAAAAGCGCCTAGCGCAAGGGTTGGCAAACGGACGTATCCGCCGCAGATGGGAGTGACTCGATCTGTACTTAAGGTAGACCACTAACACCCTTATTTGCGCGACTTAATACGCTTGTTGGGCTTGGCTTTCTTGAGCTGTCGATCCATCACCTTGCGATCGTCAACACTCAGTTCAGGAACCGCTTTGGGCGGCAGATCGGCCATGCCGTATAGAACATCGACGTCCTTCTGTTCGAGCTCAATCCACTTGCCTTTCTTCACTTTGGACGGAATGAACACCTCTCCGTAGCGTACGCGCTTTAAACGCGATACAACCAAACCCTGAGACTCCCACAAGCGACGAACCTCGCGGTTCCTGCCTTCCATGATGACAACATAGAACCAGTGGTTGATCCCGTCTCCGCCACCATCTTGAATGTCGGTAAAGCGCGCGAATCCATCATCGAGCTCGACGCCGTTAATGAGTCGCTGGACGGTGTCTTCATCCCACTGCCCCATCACGCGCACTAAATACTCACGCTCGATTACGGCCGAGGGGTGCATCAGCGCGTTAGCCAGCTCACCGTCCGTCGTGAACAACAATAGGCCCGACGTGTTGTAATCCAAGCGGCCTATAGAGATCCATCGCCCACCTTTCACCTTGGGCAGGTTTTCAAAAACGGTACGGCGACCCTCGGGATCCTTCCGAGTGCACACTTCACCCGTAGGCTTGTGGTACAGTAAGCAACGAACAGACTCGGCAGAGGCACGCGATAGCGGTTTGCCATCGACTTCAATCTCTGCGTTATCACATACACGGTCGCCGAGCTCTGCGACCCGGCCCGCCAGTTTTACACGCCCTTCGGCAATCCATTTTTCCATTTCACGCCGGGAGCCCAAACCAGCGCGGGCCAATACTTTTTGGAGTTTTTCGTCTTTTTGACTGGAGGAATCGTCGCGCTCGGCGCGCTTTAGCTTTTTGGCGTGATCATCGAGCTTTTTCGCGTGATCGTCTTTCTTCTTCACTTTGTGCTTGTTCATCATTCAACATCTCGTCGATTGTTGGGGTAGCCCCCGGGGCGCGCATTGTAGGTGAATCAGTGAATAACTTCACCGTTTTGTTGATCCCAATCGTCGCCACCTTGATCAAGATCCGGCGCAGGGGCATCAAACGCATCGTCAGAAAACGACTCGGCAATCGCAGTTTTAGCCACTCTATCCTGCTCTCCATCCGAAACATCAGACGCCTCAGCCTCCGCCTCCGCATCAGGCAGGGCTGTACTCGGATCGGCGAACCCCAACTCCGCATTCAAAGTCTCAAAATCTCGAACTTCTGCGAGTGGTGGTAGTTGATCCAAGCTCTTTAGATTGAAGTAATCTAGAAATTGCCGCGTTGTCGCGTACATCGCAGGTCGCCCAGGCACATCACGATGCCCTACAATTCGTATCCAGCCGCGCTCTTGCAGCGTTTTCACGATGTTGCTGCTGACCGCAACACCGCGAATTTCTTCGATCTCACCTCGTGTGATCGGCTGGCGATACGTAATTAACGCGAGGGTCTCGAGCAGAGCGCGCGAATACCGCTGGGGACGTTCCTCATCAAGCCGGCCAACCCAGTCTGATAACGACTGCCTAACCTGAAATCGATAGCCGCTAGCGACCTGCACCAACTCCAATCCTGTGGACGCGTAGCGCTCCTGCAGTTCGATGATGGCCTCTTTCACGCTGTCTGAATCCGGTCGCTCGTGTTCCTCAAAAACCTCCCTGACCTGCGCAAGCGTCAGCGGCTTGCCCGCAGCAAACAACGTCGCTTCAACAATATTAGCTAAATTAATCTCGCTCATGAGGTTCGCGCCTTAACATGAATGGGGCCAAAGGCTTCCGTTTGCACAATTTCGACCAATGACTCTTTAATCAATTCCATTATCGCCAGAAAAGTCACCACGACGCCCATTCTGCCCTCTTCTGCTTTAAACAAAGACACAAAGGGTAGAAATTTTTGGCCCGATAAGCGCTCTAGAACCTGCGACATCCGCTCACGGGTTGACAGTGCCTCTCGTTGAATATGGTGACTCTCAAACATATTCGCTCTGGCCATGACCTCGGCAAACGCGATCAGTATTTCCTGCAGATCGACATCGGGCTCGGGCCTTGCTCGCTCAATTTTCGGAGGCTCCGCCTCCGCAATAAAGATGTCGCGATCAACGCGGGGCAATTCATCAATACCTTCTGCCGCTTTCTTGAACCGCTCATATTCCTGCAAGCGGCGAATCAATTGCGCACGAGGATCTTCTTCGTCGTCTTCATCTGCCGCCTGGCGAGGAAGCAACATACGTGACTTAATTTCAGCCAGCATAGCGGCCATCAACAAATATTCAGCCGCCAGTTCAAATTGCAGAGCGTCCATCAGCTCAACGTACTGCATATACTGCTCCGTGATATCCGACACATCGACATCGAGGATATCCAGATTCTGGCGTCTTATCAGATACAAGAGCAGGTCCAAGGGCCCCTCGAAGGCCTCTAAAATGACCTCGAGTGCTTGGGGTGGAATGTAGAGATCTTTCGGGAGCTCGGTCAAGGCCTGCCCCATTACGATAGCGAAAGGCATTTCGCCCTGTTGAGGCAAGGGTGGCCCCATTAAGGCTTTAGGATTGAATGGGCTGTTAGCGCCTCGTGTTTTATTGTCGTCCAAACCTGTCTCCCAACCCAAAACTGGGCGAGACGCTAGTATACCCGACTAAAGACCGAATGGTGCAACATCACCCTTGCCCTGCCGAACAAGAACGGGATCATCGTCAGCTAGATCAATCACCGTCGTCATTTCTAGACCGCAGTAGCCGCCGTCTACTACGAGATCAACGTCATGCTCAAGCAGTGCACGAATGTCGTAGGGGTCGATCAATGGATCAGCGTCACCGGGCATGATCAATGTCACGCTCATCAGTGGCTCATTCAGCTCGTCCAGTAAGGCTTGCGCCGTGGGATTTTCGGGTACTCGCAAGCCAATCGTTTTGCGTTTTTGATGCATCAAACGGCGCGGGACCTCTGCAGTCGCCTTGAGGATAAAGGTATATGGACCGGGCGTGCAGGCTTTCAGCAACCGATATTGTGTATTGTCCACTCGGGCGAAAGTGGCAAGCTCGGACAAATCTCGACACACCAAAGTAAAATTATGCTTGTCGTCCAGCTGGCGAATACGGCGTATACGCTCCAGAGCCCTTTTATCGCCGATATGACAGCCAATCGCATACGCCGAGTCCGTTGGGTAGACGATGATTCCGCCCTTGCGAACTATATCAGCCGCTTGTTTAATCAGGCGCACCTGTGGGTTGTCCGGATGTATTTGAAAGAATTGACTCATAGTAAAATCCAATTAAAGGCGAGTATCAGCCCAGTCGGACCACACGGGCTCACAGCCATCTAGGTGGCCCACATCCACGCCCAAACTCGGGCCCCATTGCGTATCGGCATGAAAATCGCTGCCAAGCGATATCTCAAGACCGTACTCCTTAACTAACCGAGTAACATAGCCTGATAGATCCATATGATCCCGGCACAAGGGGCGTTCCAGCGCAACACCACCCGCCTGCACAAAGGCGTCTACTAAACGCTTTAACTTGGCACGCGTCAGACCATAATGATGCGGGTGTGCCAAAACAGCTTTCCCGCCGCTTTCCTTGATCACACTTACCGCCTCTGTCAGATCGGGCCAAAATAGCTTCACATCGCCAATTTTTCCTCGCCCAAGCCATTTCTTAAAGGCCTGATCTGCGGAATCGCAATAACCGGTTTCGACCATCCATCTTGCGAAATGCGGTCGCCCCAGCACCGCGCCTTGAGCAAGCGCCACAGCCCCTTCGTAACTGCCGGGGAAGCCTGCGCACGCCAAGCGGTCTGCGATTTTCAATCCCCTCGCTTCGCGTGCCTTATCAATTGCGGCTAAGTAAGTATTTAAACTCGGACTATCGCAATCAAAATCCAAACCAACCACGTGAATCGTTACGCCACTCCAGACACAAGATAATTCGACGCCACTCACCATTTTGGGACCCTGTGCCTGCCCCCCTTGCAGCAGGCGCTGCGCCTCTAAAACACCCCCAATAGTGTCGTGATCGGTCACAGCAAAGAGGTCGACCTCTGCCTCGACCAGCCGCTCGAGTAAATGCCCAAGGGATAAGGCACCATCGGAGTGTAGCGAGTGCATGTGAAAGTCAACTCGCAAAATCCATCCTCGTTTGGTCGTCCACCGTGATTCCCCTCATGTACCCCGCACTTGCCCTGGCCTTCCTGAAACTTAGGTCTGCATAAAACCATAGCGATGCCGAGACACAATTCAGCTGTTTGGTAAATAAGAACACGTCTTTTGTCTCGACTTACGTTACCATTCGCACAGTGTAGCACTGATGGCCCCAAAACTGATGAAACAACTTCTGGAATTCCTGCCAATAGCCCTATTCTTCTTCGTTTATCAACAAAACGGTGAAACCCTCTCGATTGGCCCCTGGCAGCTCGAGGTCGATGGTATATACACCGCAACAATCGTGCTTATGATTGCGACGGCGATCCAAGTTCTTGGAACCGCGATCTGGGAACGGAAGTTCGAGAAACGCGGCCTGTGGATGCTAGCAGCGGTATTGGCATTCGGGTCAGCTACCGTGCTGCTCAGAAACGAGCTCTTCATCCAATGGAAACCCACCATCTTCAACTGGGTATTGGCTGTTTTATTTATAGGCTCCCAGTTTATTGGTGACAAAACCATCATGGAACGCACCATTGGCACCCAACTCTCACTACCCAAAATCGCGTGGACCAAACTCAACTTACTTTGGTCTACTCACTTTACTATCGTCGGCGGACTCAACATTTGGGTGGCATACCGTTTCAGTGAGGACACTTGGGTAAGCTATAAACTGTATTCGGCAATCGGCTTTACAGTGTTGCTAACAGCCTTAACCGCAATCTTTATGGCTCCCTATCTGAAACACGTTCAGGACGACTCACAAAAACAGGAATCCCCGTGATGCTTTTTTTCATTCTGTGCACTGACAAACCCAATCATGGTGAGCTCCGAGCATCTACACGCCCCGCCCATCTAGCACATATACAGCCGTTAGTAGATCAAGGGCGCCTGATTGTGGCAGGACCAATCCCCAGCCAACCGAGCTCGGACCCGAGCGTTCCTGTAGAGGGCAGTCTGATTATCGCTGAATTCGAATCGCTGTCAGAAGCCGAAATCTGGGCCAGCGAAGACCCATACGCCTTGGCAGGCCTATTCTCGGAGGTTCAAATCAGGCCCTATCGCAAAGCGCTTCCCTGATTTGCCTGCGGGGCTTAAGAGCCGCAGCCGAACGCGTTATACTCTCACTTTTGAAACTCTCGAGACATCGATGCTTACAATCCGGATCGCAATGCTAACGCTGGGACTTTTCTCCGGCCTCTCAGCCGTCGCACAGGACGTGCGCTACATAACTGACAAACACTTCGTGCCGTTGCGAAGCGGTCCGGGCAACGAGTACCGCATTGTGCATCGCGGCTTGCCGACGGGAACGCAGTTGGAAATTTTAGCGACAAGTGAAGATGGGGATTTTGCCGAGGTGACCACCCGAAACGGCACGCAAGGCTGGATCCGCTCACAGTATCTCGTCTCGGATATCCCTGCGAGTACGCTGTTGGCATCCATGCAAGGCTCACAAGATGAATTAAAGACGCGCATGCAAAGCCTACAGCAACAAATCGCTAATTTGAAACAAGAAAAGCAGAGTGCTGAGACGACACTGAGCGAAGCGCAAGCGAGTTTAGGTCAGACCCAGACGGCGTATGAGGAACTCAAAAAACTCTCTGGCGATGCCATTACGATCGACGCGCAGAACAAAACACTGGCCCAGTCAGTCGAAGCCTTAACCGCCGAGAAGGAGATGCTCGAAGCTGAAAATCGCAGACTCGAGGCGAAACTGGAAAATAACCAATTCATGGACGGCGCCCTCGCGGTGGCACTAGGCGTGATTATAACCCTGTTGGTACCCCGCCTTTGGCCACAACGAAAACGAAATTCGGGGTGGGTGTAAATATGATCAAACGATTTCTGGCATGGTCTTTTGTCGTTATCACTTTAACAGGCACCCAGCTTGCGCTCGCGGAGCAGTCAGAGGCTTTAAATAACCCATTCGTCGTTTTCAGAACGAACAATGGCGACATCACCCTTGAGCTGTACGCGGATAAATCCCCCATTACCGTGGCAAACTTTCTGAGCTACGTGGATTCGGGCTATTATGACAACACCATTTTCCATCGAGTGATCAGTAACTTTATGATTCAAGGGGGGGGCTACACCCCCGATCTGGTCGAAAAACCGACGCTTGACCCCATCGTGAATGAGTCTCGTAACCGAGTGCACAACTTACGCGGCACCATTGCGATGGCGCGCACCAGTGACCCGGATTCCGCCAGCAGTCAGTTTTTCATTAATCATCGCAACAACCTTCGCTTAGACTGGGCGCCTGGCAGAGACGGCTATACCGTGTTCGGCGAAGTCGTTGAAGGGATGTCGACGGTCGATTTTATTGCGACGGTACCGACGCGCCCACGCGGCATGTTTCAAAACCTACCGGTCGATGACGTTATTATCCTAAAAGCAGAGCGAGTCAACCAGCCGTGATCGCGCTCTCTGTCAACGTCAACAAAATCGCTTTGCTTCGTAATTCACGGGATACGAAAATACCTGATGTCGTCGACTACGCCCAAAAATGCATAGCGCATGGCGCTCATGGCATTACCGTGCATCCGCGGCCCGACCAGCGCCATATCCGCGTTGACGATTGTTTTGCACTGGCACACGTACTCAAAGTCGAATTCAACATCGAAGGTAACCCGTTCAGTCCCGCTATGCCGAGTCAGCGCAAGGGTGTATCCGACTACCCTGGGTTTATGGCCCTAGTGGAAGCCATTAAACCCGCGCAGTGCACTCTGGTGCCCGATAGCAACGATCAACTGACGTCTGATCACGGATTCGACTTAGAACGTGACGCAGAGAAGCTCGAACCCGTTTTGGCGCAGCTGAACCAATGGGGTGTACGCAGCAGCGTGTTCGTTGACCCCGATCCCAAAACCGTGGGCCTCGCTAAGGCACTTGGTGCCGATCGGGTCGAGCTCTACACCGAAACGTACGCGACAGCTTACGAAAATGGCAAGGGACTCAGCGCATTCGAACTGTTTCGTGAGACCGCACTGGCGGCGCATGAAGCGGGGCTTGGCATTAATGCGGGACACGATTTGAATTTAGAGAACTTACCACTCTTCGCTACCCTTCCCCACCTCGCCGAAGTATCGATCGGACACGCCCTCACCGTGGATGCCTTGTACATGGGACTGCCAAAAACGGTCAGCGCCTACTTATCTGCCTTGCAACCCCGATAAAACATGTCGGGGGATTACCTAGTCGCGCATTCGCAAGAACCCATCAGGATCATTTATCGCGACGCCGACTTGATGTTTGTCAACAAGCCCC
>JAUHWV010000095.1 GCA_030427335.1 Gammaproteobacteria bacterium
GTTTCGCGGTCAATACATCCTCGAGGATATGGTACAGACTGGGCACTAAGAACAGCGTAATAACCGTTCCTACCAGCACCCCGAAAGCAAGCGAAATAGCCAAGGGTACGAACATGTGCGTGGCCACGTTTTTATCGAACACCATGGGCAGTAACCCAATGAAGGTGGTCAGGCTCGTTAGCAGGATAGGTCGGAAGCGAACGATTCCGGCACTCACGAGTGCGTCTTTCAGAACGGTTCCAGAGGCGCGTTGCCGGTTTACATAGTCGACGAGTACCAGCGATGAGTTCACGACGACGCCCGAGAGCGCAACAATACCTAGAATGCTCAAAAATGTCAGATCAACACCCATCACGAAATGCCCAAAAATGGCCCCTATCGCGCCAAAAGGGATGACGCTCATAATGACCAGCGGTTGCAAATAGGACTGCAGTGGGATTGCGAGCAGAGCGTAGATGATTAACATTGCAAGTGCCGTGTAAGAGCCCAGAGAGGCAATAGACTCGGCTCGGTCCTCCGCTTCTCCTGCAAGGCTGAACGATACGCCAGGGTGCTGTCGAAGAATCTCAGGAAGCGCCTTGCCCGTTACGCCGGATAAGACCTGCTCGGGCGTGATTTTGTCGCGCATGACCTCCGCGGTCACATTGATAACGCGCTGGCCGTCGACCCTCGAAATGGTTGTGAATCCCTCGCCGATCTCGACTTGAGCAACGCTGGAGAAAGGCACTTCCGCACCTGATCGAGTGCGAATAAACATGGACTCAATGGATCCCAATGCGTTCGTCTCATGCTCGGGATAGCGAACCATAACACGGATATCGTCTTTTCCACGTTGCAAACGTTGGGCTTCATATCCATAAAAAGCATGGCGAACTTGCGATCCGATGTCATGTAAACTCAGACCGTAGTATCGGGCCTCGGGTTTTAGCGAAAGTTTCATCTCCTGTTTGCCTGAGCGGAAAGAATCGCTGATGTCGACGACGCCGGGATAGCCTGCTAGGACAGTCTTAAGTTCATCCGCGACCGAGCGGAGTTCATCAAAGTTATTGCCGAATAGCTCGATATCGATCGCAGCGCCAATGCTGAAGCTGCTTGCGCTAAACTTGACTTCAACCGCGTCTGGAATAACGCCGGTCAGGTCACGCCAACGGTTGGCATAAACCGACACGGGAGTGCCCTTATAGTCGGGCGGAATATTCAGCTGTATTCCAACTTCGGCTATGTTGGGCTTGATAGGGGCCCCCATCTCTACCGATCCTTTCGGAAGTAGAGTGCCGATCGATGTGTATACCTTTGTTATGCTTGATTGGCCTTCAACCAGCCCCGCCTCGTCAAGCTCCATTCTCAATTTTTCGGCAGACCGTTCTATTGCCTCAACGACTCTGCTCGTCGTTTCAATCGGTGTGCCCTCTGGCATAGCAACCGAAGCGTAGATTCGACTTCCCTCAACCGAAGGGAAGAACTGAAACAGAATGCGACCGGAGGCCAAGGCGCCGAACGCAATTATTAAAATCGCGAGACCCAGGGCGAGGGTGGTGTAACGGTATTCGACTGCCTTTGCGACAAAGGGACCAAATTGCTGGGTGGCGAACGAATCAAGCTTGTCCGATAGGCTGCTTTGAAGCCGTTGCCAACGGTTCTTAGTTTCCCGCGGACTGGCGATGCGTCGGTGTGCCAAGTGGTGCGGCAGAATCAACTGAGACTCAAAAATACTGAAGAACAGGGCGATAACAACAACGGCACCAATAACCAAGAAAAAGCCGCCGATCTCGCCAGGAATATTCATGATGGGTATGAATGTCGCCATGGTTGTCAAAACCCCGAAGATCACTGGGCTTGAGACCTCGCTCGTGCCATCGATTGCAGCTTGGAGACGCGTTTTTCCCATTTCTTCATGTGCGAATATGCGTTCGCCGACCACAATGGCATCGTCGACTAGGATTCCGATCACTAAAATAAAGCCCATGATGGACATGGTGCTGATTGCAATATTGAGCCCTGGGAAAACCGCGAGTGTACCCAACAATGCGATAGGAATGCCCGCCGCAACCCAGAGCGCGAGCCGAAACTGCAGAAAGAGGGCCAGAACAACAAGCACGAGCGCTAAGCCACTACGTGCATTTTTGACCAATACGTCGAGCCGATCGGTTAGATCCTGAGATTCGTCTTTCCAAATCTCAATTTCAATACCCTCTTCGATGTAGGCCTTCGCGGCATCTGCGATCTTAATTGTGTCTTCTTTCCCTACTCGAGAGAGCACAAGTGACATGGCACGAGCACCTTTATACCGCGCGGCCATATCGGCGTCGACAAAGGCGTCTTTCACATAGGCTATTTCACCCAGGGTAAGTCTGGTGCCATCGGGGTTCGCTTTAACGATAATATCTTCGAACTGGTGGCCGCGATACGCTTGCCCCTGAGTTCGAATCAAAATTTCGCCCCCCGATGTTTTTATTGAGCCGCCTGGTAAATCGAGTGAGTTGGCACGAATCGCCTGACCTACGGTTTCGAGTGTCAAGTCAAACTGGCGAAGGTTGGCCTCGGGAATTTCAATGGACAGTTCATAGTCACGCCCAAACTTTAACTCGACTTGCGATACTCCTGGCAGCGCGGCAAGGTCATCTCGGAGCTTTTGAGTAAGCGCCTTGAGCCCCTGCTCACTGACATCACCATAAACAACGAGTTGGAGTACCGTTGCTACGACACTGATCTCAGATGTAATCGGGCGCTCCGTCTCAGCCGGAAAGCTATCGATCGCAGCGACTTTACTCCGGATATCGTTTGCTACTTTAGAAATATCGACGCCTGTAACGAGTTCGGCCAAAACAGAGCACATGCCCTCAGCAGCGGTGCTGCGCAAAGTATCGACGCCCTCAGTCCCTTCGAGCGCCTCCTCTACGCGGACACAGACAGCCGTCTCGACTTCTTGAGGCGCCGCACCGAGGTACGGTATGCGAATTTGTACCGCGTCCACTTGTACTTCCGGAAACTCTTCAAGATACAGTTGCGGAAGTGCGAGTACCCCCCCCGCGACTAAGATCATCATTAGAAGATTCGCGGCGACCTTATTCTCGATGAACCAGCGAATGATGGGCGTCATGCTCAGTTCTCTACAATCGGGTTGACGTGCATGCCGTCAACAATGGTTCGCACACCGCGAGTGGCGACTAGGCTGGTTTCATCAATACCGCCGCGCACAACGACGTCATCGTGTTCTAAACGCAGAATTTCGGTCTCTTTCATCCACAGTCTATTATCTGCATCGACGACCAAAATTCGGTTGTCGTTTGCCAGGCTACTGCGCGGCAGGCGATAAGCCCCGGCTGGCATACTTCCCTCGATCTCTGCACGCACGAATAGGCCGAGCGGTAGGAGTGTTTCGGGATGATCCAGTTCGACGGGTAGCCGCGCCACGCCGTAAACCTGCCGCGTAGCTTGGTCGATGAGTGCCTCGGTTCGAATGAGTTCGGCATGGCGAATCCATTCGCGTCCGGCGAATTCGCCAATCAAACTGACTTTTGGGCGCTCGCCGAGCGGAATGATACCGCGCGCTGAAAAAGGAAGATCTAAATAGGTGAGCTGATCACGCGCGATGGGAAGGCGAACTTCGTAGTAGCTCAGTGCTAATAGTTCAGCGAGCTTTTCGCCTCTGTTGACAAATTGCCCTACGTCTATAAATTCCTGCTCAACTCGACCTGTGAACGGGGCTCGAATGAGTGTTCTCTCGAGCTGGAGCTGCGCCTGCTGCGCAGCGGTTCTGGCCTCCATCTCTTGTGCTTGTGTACGACTGAGGTTGAGTTGCGCCTGTTCAAATGCTTGCAAACTGACCAATTTCTTTTGGTACAAATCAGTGGTGCGTTCGAATTCTCGCTGTGTGATTTCCAGGCTGATTTTAGCCTGTTCAAATTGCGCTCGAGTTCGATTGACGCTGAGCTTCGCGTCTTCGTCGTCCAGCTTGACTAGAATCTCGCCTTTTTGGAACGCTCCGCCACGTTGGAAGTGGTCGCTCATTTCAATGACGCGGCCCGAGACCTCGGGTGATAAGTTGATCCTGTGTGCCGGCTCAAGTGTGCCTTGTGAATGAATGATCAGGGGGGTCTCTAAGGGCTGTGGATAGCCAACTGAGATTGCCGGTGGAACGCGCTCGCGTGGGGTATTTGCAACTTCATTGGGGTTCAAAGTGAGCATCACGGCAATGCCCAAGCCTGCCGCGATTACAACGATAGGTAGTAGAAGTTTACGGTTCAAAAAAACATCCTCGGTCGTTAACGCCCAGATTTAGGTTTGGCGTTCGGTTTTCTTCGAAGGGGGTCTAACCCCGTATGTTGGGTCGCAAATCGTTTGTTAGTTGCCACGAGGGCCCGATGCCGCTTGGGTGGCTGTCGCGGCGGTACCAAATGATTTTTCCCGTAGCCGATTAAATCTTTGCGCCCCATTGATTTGAGTGTTTCACGTAGCTCTGGCCAATTATCTGGATCGTGATAGCGTAAAAAGGCTTTGTGCAGTTTGCGTTGTCCCAGTTTCTGAACACGTGAAATTTTGGGGCTCGAGCGTCGCACTGGCTTCAGAGGGTTAAACCCAGAATGGTACATCGCAGTGGCTGTTGCCATGGGCGAGGGGTAAAAGGTTTGTACCTGGTCCGCCCTGAAGCCGTTTCGTTTGAGCCACAGTGCGAGATTCAACATGTCGGCGTCTTCTGTGCCTGGATGCGCGGCGATGAAATAGGGTATGAGATACTGTTCTTTGCCGGCCGCTTTACTGTATTTGTCGAACATTTTTTTGAAGGCGTCGTAGGTGCCGATGCCCGGCTTCATCATGGCGCTCAAGGGGCCTTGCTCAGTGTGTTCTGGTGCAATCTTTAAATAGCCACCCACATGATGCCGCACCAACTCTTCAACATACTCAGGCGTTTCAACAGCGATATCATAGCGTAGGCCAGAGGCGATCAATACCTTCTTAACGCCTGGAAGCGCTCGCGCTTTTCGATACAGCCGGATTAGAGGGGTTTGATCGGTATTTAGATTCTTGCAAATGCCCGGGAAGACACAGCTCAGTTTACGGCATGAGGCTTCGATTTTGGGATCTTTGCACGCCAGGCGCCACATATTGGCGGTGGGGCCGCCTAGGTCGGAAATTACGCCTGTAAACGCCTTCGACGTGTCGCGAATTTTTTCGATCTCTTTGAGGATCGATTCCTCTGACCGGTTTTGGATAATGCGCCCTTCGTGCTCGGTAATGGAGCAGAAAGTGCAGCCTCCAAAACACCCTCGCATGATGTTGACGGAATGCTGGATCATTTCGAACGCGGGGATCTTAGCCTCCCCATATGATGGGTGTGGCGCCCTCTGATAGGGCAGTTCGAACACCCAATCGAGTTCCTCTGTGGCGAGCGGAAGCGGTGGTGGAGTAATCCAAATCAGCTGGTTTCCGTGCGCTTGCATCAGAGGTTTCGCGTTATGCGGGTTGGTTTCTTTATGCAGTATTCGAGACGCGTGCGCGTAGAGTGCGCTGTCCTTTGCTACCGCTTCGAAGCTTGGAATTTGAATAACGCAATTGTCGTAATCGATAGTCGGATCCATCAAACGCACGGGCTCGGCTTCCGTCTGAGTGCTACATGTGCTCTCGTCGACCATCTCGTACGGGTTGGGAATGATATCAACTGCGCCAACGTTATCAAACCGGGTTGAATCCACTATTTGGTAGCCGCTCAGGGGCTCTGTGAGAACAAATGCGCAGCCTCGAACCGTGCGAATCTGGTCTATAGACTCGCCTCGACTAAGTCGATGGGCTATTTCACACACTGCCCGTTCTGCGTTACCGAACAGCAAAATATCGGCCTGGCTATCAACCAAAACTGAGCGACGTACTTTGTCGCTCCAGTAGTCGTAATGGGCAATTCGCCTGAGGCTGGCTTCAATCCCGCCGAGTACGATAGGGATTTGTTTGAATGCCTCTCGGATACGTTGGCTGTATACAATAACGGCTCTATCCGGTCGTCTATCTGGCGCGCCGTCAGGCGTGTAGGCGTCGTCGTTACGCTTTTTTTTGTCTGCGGTGTAGCGGTTGATCATGGAGTCCATATTGCCGGCAGCGACTCCAAAGAACAGGTTGGGTTCACCCAGTTTTTTAAAATCTTCGCAATCGGTCCATTTGGGCTGAGCGATGATGCCGACCCGGAACCCTTGTGCCTCGAGCACTCGCCCAATCACAGCCATGCCGAAGCTGGGGTGATCTACGTAAGCGTCTCCCGTTACGATAATGATGTCGCACGAGTCCCATCCTAGTGCATCCATCTCGGCCCGCGTTGTAGGCAAGAAGGGCGCGGGGCCGAAACATTCAGCCCAGTATCGTGGGTAAGCGTAGAGTGAGGTGGGCATTAATACAGCCTAGGTTACTTAACGGCACTAAGTATAACCCATAAGCATTTGATTCACAGCGTTCAAATCGCAGACTCAGGCAGTTCTGCACCACAAAAACGGCAGTGGAGCGAATCCGGTTCGTGACCACTGCGGTTGCAGTGTTCACAGGACCTTAGGTCGCGCTGACGTCGGAGTTCTTGCGTGAGTTCTGCGGTAATGATGCCTGTCGGAACGGCGATAATGGCGTAGCCGATCAGCATGCCAACCGATGCGATCGCACGACCCAGAGCGGTAACCGGGGCGACATCGCCGTAGCCTACGGTCGTAATCGTAACGATAGCCCAATAAACGCTCTCGGGGATGGTGTGGAAACCGTTTTCTGGGCCCTCAACGACATAGAGAAGGCAACCGAAGAGCGTGGTGATGATGATCATCATAGAGAAGAATACGAATATTTTGCGACTCGAGCGCCTCAATGCTTCGGAGAGCACAGTGGCTTCCTTGATGTACGCTAGCAAGCGTAACACTCTGAAAATACGTATTATTCTAAAGAGTCGCAGGATAAGCAGCGGTGCGGCTTCAGGTATGAACAACGCGGCGTAGGTCGGTAAGATAGAGAGCAGGTCGACTATGCCAAAGCCAGAGCTTAGGTAGGCTTTGCGGTTCGGGCTACACCAGATCCTGACGCCGTACTCGATCGTAAAAAACAACGTGAAAACCCATTCGACTTGCCAAAACAGCCGCCCGTAGGACTCGTGAAGTTCGGGTATCGAATCGGCGATTACAACGGCGACGCTGGCTAGGATCGCTGCAATCAATACAAGGTCAAATGCCTTTCCTGCTGGGCTTTGGGTGCCAAATATCACCTCATAGATACGGGCTTGAGGGGGCGTGAGCTCACGCTGTGTCATTGGGACGCGTCCTTAGCGGCCCTGAGCGCCCCCGCAAGCGATGCGCGTATGGCCTCTAGCATCATGGGCTGCGCCTCTGCCGTCGGATGAATACCGTCACGCTGCATTAACCCGGGTTTTAGCGCGACATCTTCCAGAAAAAACGGCGTGAGCACGACGCCAAATCGCTCGGCTAACTCACTGTAAATGGCACTGAACTGGCGTGTGTAGGCGGGGCCATAGTTGGGTGGTATTTGCATTGGGATTAAGGCTACTCGTGCGCCTGCGCGAACCGATAGCTGGATCATTTGCTCTAGGTTGGCTCGCATACGGGGCAAGGGGTAGCCTCTGAGGCCGTCATTGCCTCCAAGTTCGATTACGACCAGTAGCGGTTTATGCTTGGCAAGCAGTGTGGGCAATCGAGTTAAACCGCCAGTGGTGGTCTCGCCACTGATGCTGGCGTTGATTACCTCGGTCGACTCATCCAGACTGTCTGCCCACAGCGCCACCCAGCCTTGCTCTAGATCCATACCATAGGCGGCACTAAGACTGTCGCCAAGAACGAGGACTCTGTGATCCGCTGCCTGAGACCATTGGGGCAGCAGTAACAATCCAAGCAGGAAGGCGTTACGTAGATACGAAAACTGAGGAATTCGTTGTATGCTCATTGTTGAAAATCTTTCCCATGCAGTTGGGCTTGGTGACACGCGTGTCGAAATACTGAAAGGGATTGACCTAGAAATCAAGCCGGGTGAGTCGATTGCCCTTGTCGGCGCGTCGGGTTCTGGGAAATCAACCTTGCTGGGCTTGCTTGCGGGGCTTGATACGCCCTCGCAGGGACGTGTACGACACAAGGCTCAGGTTGTCAGTGAACTGTCCGAGGATGAGCGCGCTCAGTGGCGGAGTCTCAACGTCGGTTTCATATTCCAAAGTTTTCAGCTGCTCCCCTCGCTTACCGCGCTCGATAATGTGTGTTTGCCTCTCCAGTTGGCTGGCGCAGGGCAGGTTCGAGAGCGCGCGCTGGCGCAGCTCGAGCGCGTTGGCTT
>JAUHWV010000317.1 GCA_030427335.1 Gammaproteobacteria bacterium
ACGGCGCATTATGTCACTGCCGACCTAGATGAAGGCCCCATTATTGAACAGTCCGTTCAGCCGGTGGATCACAGCTACACACCTGAAGCTCTGGTAGCGGTGGGTCGTGATACTGAGACGGTCGCCTTGGCCCGCGCAGTTAGGCTCCATTCCGAGCACCGCGTCTTTCTAGACGGCAATAAAACGGTGATCTTTAAGTAGGGAAGCGGCACACACCGAGATAATCTCTCGGGCTAGCTTTGGCTTTGGCTTTGGCTTTGGCTTTGGCTTTGCATATTTTGTGCACAATGCTGCGCTATACTCCCCGTATAAGAGGGAATATCTATGTTTGCATCATTGCGAATACAACTTGCCGTCGCGATCGCGGTCGCCTTCTTGTGCCTGTTGAGTTTCCTTTATTTCTTTACGCAAAGCGGGTTTGACCAAGATTTTCTAGACCTCGTTTCACAACGCCAACTAGAGCGACTCGATCCGCTCAAAGAAAACCTCATCGAACTCTACGAAAAAAACGAGGGCTGGCCGGCTCCTCATTCGGTCCTATTCCGACAAACTATTCTATCGAGCCTAGAGTCGGCTAGGCTGGGTCTCGGCTCGGGTCCCCACCCTCGCAGCATCGTCATTCTCGATGCGGGGCAAGAGGTGCTCTACGGGTCAAACCGACAAAATAGGGCCCTTCTGCGTAGCTCAATCGAGGTTCATAACCAGACGGTTGGTTATCTGGCTATCCCCTCAATCGGACGAGCTCCAGAAGGTCTCGAACGTTTGTTCCAGGAGCGCCAGACACGTCGGTTTATGATTACGGCGCTATTAGTCGCTCTGGGCGCAATCGCATTCGCTTGGATATTTTCTGCCCGTTTTCTCAAACCCATCAACGACATCAGTGCGGCTGTACAAGATTTGGCTAAAGGCGATCGCCATATCCAATTGGACACGATGAGAGGATCGGAACTTGCTCGGCTCCGCCAGGATGTCCTTCACCTAGCGCAACAGCTTAAAGAACATGAAACCCGCCAAGAGCAGTGGTTGCTCGATATCGCACACGAGCTTCGCACCCCCATGACAGTGCTGCGAGGCGAAGTTGAGGCCATGATTGATGGCGTCAGACAAGCTGACATCGAAACACTGGATTCGCTACTGGATGAGATCAAGCACATTAGCCGATTAATAGACGACCTAAACGAGCTATCTACCATTGAAAGTAGCGCGCTCAGCTTGAATATCCAGCCGCTGGATATTGAGACACGTATCAAATCCTGCCTGGGCGTGTTCTCGTCCGCACTCGAAGCTAAAAAGCACCAAGTCTCGCTCGAACGCTTATCCTCGGAGCCATTGACTGTAATGGCTGATGCAACCCGCCTGAACCAAGTTTTAGAGAATATACTAAGCAATACGCTTCGCTACGCTGACATTGGGGCCGAGCTTAAAATTACACTGCGTGAATCGCAAACCGATGCCCTAATCACAATTGAAGACTCGGGGCCAGGCTTTAATGGAGACCATGAACGCCTTTTTGAGCGACTATTTCAAGCTGACTCTGCTCGAACTCGGTCGGCGGGCGGCCGAGGGTTGGGGCTCGCAATCGTAAAGTCAATCACTGAGGC
>JAUHWV010000096.1 GCA_030427335.1 Gammaproteobacteria bacterium
CTCGGCCCATTCGGCCGGGTGAGGTCAACGGCGTGAACTACCACTTCGTCACACGAGAAGCCTTCCTAGATCTCAAAGATCAGAATGGATTCGTTGAGTGCGCAGAAGTATTTGGCAACTGGTATGGCACAGCTAAAACGTGGGTGGAACGCGCTCTACAAGACGGTCTCGACATCATATTGGAAATCGACTGGCAGGGTGCTGAGCAAATCAAACGCATTTGGCCCGAAACCTGCGCGATATTTATCTTGCCTCCGTCGCATGAGACCTTGAAAGAGAGGCTGGAAAACCGCGGCCAAGACAGTGCCGATGTCATCGCGAAGCGCTTAGCCGAGGCCGAACTGGAGATGACCCACTATACTATTAGCGATTTCATGGTAATCAATGACGATTTCGCCACTGCGCTAAACGAGTTGCAAACCATTATCCAAGCACATAGGCTAAATACGGCAAACCAAACACAGAAGCACAGTGACTTGCTCTGTGACTTAATCCCGAGCCACACGCTACGCAACACTTGAAAAATATCGTATACTGTCCGGCTTGATTTAGTCTTCCCTTATTTCAGATCGAACGATAGGTAACGTAATGGCACGAGTAACAGTCGAAGATTGCTTGGACAAAGTAGACAACCGCTTTGAGCTGGTTATGGTCGCAACAAAACGCGCACGCCAGATTGCCACCGGCGGCAAAGACCCGCTGGTAGCGGAAGAGTCCGATAAACCCACCGTTATAGCACTCCGTGAAATCGCCGACGGGCTGGTATCTGCCCAAAGCTTGTCGCAAGAAGAGCAGCGACAAGCGGAGGATGAACTCGCTGAAGTTATGACGGGAGTCAACTTCTAAAAACCGCTCAATCCTATGGAAGCGCTTGCTCGGTTAGATCAAACCCTCTCAGGTTACTTAACGCCTGAGCAGAGTCTGGACGTCAAGCGCGCCTTCTTTTATGCAGAGCAAGCCCACTACGGGCAAACTCGGCGCAGCGGTGACCCCTACGTCACACACCCTTTAGCTGTCGCCAATATACTGGCTGAAATGCACATGGATCCGCAAAGCATCATGGCGGGGCTGTTGCACGACGTTATCGAAGATACCGGGGTTTCGAAAGAAGCCCTCGCGGGCCAGTTTGGTGAGACTGTTGCCGAGCTGGTAGACGGTGTTAGCAAGCTAACTCAAATTGAATTCAACTCACTGGCCGAAAAACAGGCCGAAAACTTCCAGAAAATGGCGCTCGCCATGGCTCGAGATATCCGAGTCATTCTTGTAAAACTGGCAGATCGACTCCACAACATGCGCACACTCGGGGTGCTGAACCCAGAGAAAAGCCGGCGCATTGCGAAAGAGACGCTAGAGATCTACGCGCCGATCGCTATGCGTCTGGGCATGAACACCGTACGCATGGAGTTTGAAGATCTAGGATTTAAAGCACTCCATCCCATGCGATGCGCCCGAATTACGGCAGCCAGAGCGAAAGCGCGTGGGCACAGAAAGGAGCTCGTTGAAAACATTCGAAGCCAAATCGAGGCCGCCTTGCACAGAGAAGGGCACTCAGCTACGGTTACGGGCCGCGAAAAACACCTCTATAGCATCTACCTAAAGATGAAAGAGAAGCGGAAATCCTTCTCTGAAATCATGGATATTTACGCCTTTAGGATCATAGTTGATTCAGTTGATACCTGTTATCGCGTGTTGGGCTGCGTTCACAGCATCTACAAACCGGTGCCAGGTGAATTTACCGACTATATTGCGATGCCCAAGGCCAATGGTTACCAATCGCTGCACACCGTGCTTCGCGGGATGCACGGTGTGCCAATTGAAATCCAAATTCGCACACGCGAAATGGAGGACATGGCAAACAACGGTATCGCAGCACATTGGCTGTACAAGAGCGACGACAAAGCGACCAATGTAAGCCAGGCGCGAGCACGAAAATGGGTACAGGGCCTGCTTGAAATGCAGCAGGTGGCCGGTAATTCACTCGAATTCATCGAGAGCGTGAAGATTGATTTATTCCCCGATGAGATCTATGTCTTCACACCCAAAGGTAAAATTTTAGAATTACCAAGAGGCGCTACGCCCGTGGATTTCGCATACGCTGTGCACACCGGCGTTGGCAATCGCTGTGTGGCCTGCCGAATTAACAACCGCCTAGCGCCCCTATCTGAACCCTTGCAAAGTGGCCAGACCGTTGAGGTCATCACCGCGGCAGGCGCTCGTCCCAATCCAGCTTGGTTCAACTACGCCATTACCGCAAAGGCGCGCACTAATATTCGTCACTTTTTAAAACAACAAAAACGTGAAGATTCTATTTCCTTGGGTGAGCGCCTGTTGGACCGAGTACTCAACCCGCATGACACATCCATTCAAAAACTGAAAGGGACCGTACTCAATGGATTTTTATCTGAGCACAACTATGCCTCCCTTGACGAACTACTTGTGGATGTAGCGCAAGGCGAGCGCCTACCGACCATCACAGCACAACAGCTTTTGGGTAAGTCCGAATCAGAGAGCGATGCGCAAAGCAGTGAAGCCATCGCCATTCGCGGGACTGAGGGCTTCATGGTGACCTACGCAAAATGCTGTCACCCGCTGCCGGGCGACCCCATCGCGGGCTACTTGAGTTCCGAAAAAGGCATGGTGGTGCACCGTGAAATTTGCCGAAACCTAGGGGAAATTCGTGAAAACCCTGAACGGTTGGTTGCACTTCGTTGGCACAACGATATTGAAGGCGACTACATCACCGCTTTAAAAATTGAAGTAGAAAACCGCCGCGGCGTCATAGCCATTATCGCAACACGCATCAACAGTATGGATATCAACATAGAGCGGATCGCAACCGGCGACAAGGACCCGCTTTTTGCTCTGGTGGACCTAGAGCTGCAAGTCAAGTCACGAGTACACCTCGCGCGCGTTATGCGCCGACTTCGAGCAATCGATGGTGTACGTAAAGTCATCCGAGTTAAAAATTAGGTGTATCAAGCATGAAGAACCGAGCCATTATTGAAACCGAACTTGCACCCGCTGCTATTGGGCCTTATTCACAGGCCGTTAAGGTGGGTAATACCGTATGGATTTCCGGGCAAATCCCGCTGGATCCAGCCACTATGACCGTGGTTGAAGGGGACATCAGCGCGCAAGCTCAGCGTGTCTTCGCCAACCTCCAAGCGATAGCTGAAGCGGCTGGAGGGAGCTTAAACCACGCCGTTAAAATCAACATTTCGCTCACCGATCTCGGTGATTTCGACGCAGTCAACACGGTCATGAAGTCCTTTTTCGCTGAGCCCTACCCGGCTAGAGCCTGTGTTCAAGTCGCGGCACTACCCAAAGGCGTCGCCATCGAGGTTGAAGCCATTTTGGCGGTTTAATTAGCTAAGTAGACTTGGCTCACGTCGGGGTAGGTCAGCTCAAAACCCGTTGATAATATCAGTTTGTTAGCTATTCTTTTGTGGCTTGGGGGTGCAGCAAGCGCCTCGGTAGCAAGGGTTTCGATCTCCAGGCCAAAGTAGGCCGCAGCTAAAGCTTCAATCTCGTGTTTTGCAAGTGGGTTTCCGTCTGACAAGTTGTAGGCTGGAGCCCACTTTTGATCCGTTTGCAATAAATGATGCATGAACGCCGCAACATCATCCCGATGAATTCGATTAGTGTAAACGGGTGGTTCAGTGGGCGATTTAAACCCACGTTGCAATCGACTCAAATAAAAACGTGAAGGTCCACTGTAGAGACCCGCAGGGCGCAGTATCGTCTTTTGCAACGATAAGTCACGAATCAGATCCTCGGCCTCGATGAGCAACCGCGCATAATCATCGACTCTATCTAGGGCCGAGTTCTCTGTCACCCATCCGCCCATGCGCTCGGCATAAACGCGTGTACTGCTCACATAAATGACACGGGGTCTGCTCGAACATTCACGCACGCGTTTCACAATCTGATCAGCGGCTTGCGCGTAGCCCTTCGCATATCCTTGCAGAGAAGGCTCAGAGGGCGTCAAGGTGACAATAACGGTGTCCGGCTGGTACCCAACAAGCGCCTCAAGACCCCTACCCGATACAGTGTCAGCCTCGAAGCAAACGGCACCGGGGAAAGGGAGCTCTATGCGGGAGCGCTTGAAAACGCCAAACTCGTAGTGACTAGGATCGAGTCGAGCCATCAATCGAGATCCCAAATCACCAAAACCCACGATAGCCAACCGATGTTTGTTCTGGGTTGCGAGCACGTTACACTAGACTCCTGAAAGTCACTTGAAAAATGGGCCGTGCCAATCACCTCGAATAAAAAACCACTCCACGCACGAAGTCCGGTCTCTGCGCTTCCGGGGGTTGGCCCTAAACTTGCCGCTAAGTTCACTGAGCTTAACATAAGTGAAGTTAAAGACCTGTGGTTTTATCTTCCCTTGCGGTACCAGGACCGAACCCGAATTACACCCATTGGCGCTGCGCACGATATGAGCGATGTCGTTATTGAAGGTGAAGTGGTGCTCACCAACGTGAGTATGGGTCGACGTCGCAGTCTTCTGGTCAAGCTTCAGGATGGCTCAGGCACCATTACGCTCCGATTTTTCCATTTCTCAAGAGCTCAGCAAACCCAGTTAACCAAAGGGATCCGACTGCGCTGCTACGGGCAAATTAGACGTGGGCCTGTTGGTTTTGAAATGATACATCCAGAGTATCGGCGCGTTGACCTTAGCGAGCCAATGGAAGAAGCACTCACACCCATTTACCCCACGGTTACAGGGATTGGTCAAACTACATGGCGCAAGGTCTGTCAGGGCGCTTTGGACGTACTCAAACACAGCGAGCCCGAGGAACTTCTCCCTCCAACAACAGACAACCGCACAAGCCTGAGCGCAGCCATCACGCTGTTGCACCGCCCCCCGCCCGATGTTGCACTGAGCGCTCTCGCCGATAAGAGGCATCCTGCACAAGAGCGACTCGCCTTAGAGGAGTTGGTCGCTCACAGAGTGAGTTTAAACTTGCTGCGCTCACAGCAGACCGAGCTACCGGCACCACGACTTGCGCCGAAGCCAGATACGCTCAAACAATTCCTAGAAGCACAACCCTTTGAGCCAACCTCGGCGCAATTGCGCGTTATCGAAGAAATTGGTCAAGATCTCTGCCAATCCACCCCCATGCTTCGCCTGCTGCAAGGGGATGTTGGCGCGGGCAAAACACTCGTGGCCGCAAGTGTGGCGCTGCAGGCAATCCACAATGGATATCAGGTCGCGATCATGGCGCCGACCGAACTTCTCGCCGAGCAACATCTCAGAAACTTCCAGCAATGGTTTCAAGGCCAGCACCAAATTGCTTGGTTAAGTGGCAAGGTAAAAGGCAAGGTAAGGCAATCGACTCTTGCGGCGATCGCAAGCGGAGAAGCTGCGATTGTCGTCGGGACACACGCCCTATTTCAGCAAGAGGTCGAATTTCACTTGCTTGGATTGGTGATCATTGATGAACAACATCGATTTGGTGTGGAGCAAAGGCTCAGTCTGGCACGCAAGGGTCGAGAGATACGGCCCCACCAGCTCGTCATGACGGCAACGCCCATTCCTCGGTCACTCTCTATGGTCGCCTACGCCGATTTGGACTGTTCAATAATTGACGAACTACCACCTGGCCGGCAGGCCATTGGTACCGTACTTATCGACGCGCAGAGACGCACTCAGATTGTCGATCGAGTAGCGCAAGCCTGCCGCTCGGGTAGACAAGCTTACTGGGTTTGCACACTGATCGAAGAAAGCGAACAGCTTCAAGCTCAGGCCGCTGAAGCCACTTGGGAAGAACTTCATAACACCTTGCCCGATCTGAATATTGGACTGATACACGGGCGCCTTAAACCACAGGAGAAAGAAGCCGTGATGGCTCGGTTCGCTTCCGGTGAAATTCACTTGCTGGTAGCGACCACCGTGATCGAAGTGGGTGTTGATGTTCCGAACGCCAGTCTAATGATTATCGAGAACCCGGAACGGTTGGGGCTGGCCCAACTGCATCAGCTCAGAGGGCGAGTTGGCCGAGGCACAATAGCGAGTCACTGCGTACTGATGTATCAAAAACCCTTATCGCAGACCGGACGCGCTCGACTCCAGGTACTGCGCGACAGTCAAGATGGCTTTTTTATTGCCGAGCAGGATTTGTTATTAAGAGGCCCGGGTGAGTTATTGGGCACACGACAAACGGGACTCATGAGCTTTCACGTGGCGGAACTGCCTCTACATGATTACCTTCTGGACAGGGCTTCTGAAATAAGCGAGCACTTACTAACTAGGGAGCCCGTCAAAGCCAAGCGCTTAGCACTGCGTTGGACGGGAGAGCGCGCAGCCTACGCAGGCGCCTAATACGGAGTCTGTCACTGCATCGACCGTCGGCGCAAACTTTAATATCAAGCCCGATACCGGCCACATAAATAGGGCAGCATCATCGAAATGAACCAGGGCGGACCAGTGAGCGAAAATGGGCGAGGCAGCCGTTTGCCTCGCCCAAAAGAGTCGCTAATCCAGAATGGGCGGTAACTGTTTCTGAAGCGTCATTTTTTCCTTGATCGCGGAACCTGTTAACGCAAAGCCCAACAAGTCGCCGTTAAGCGCTCGAAACTCAGCTTGTATATTTGGGGCCTCTCCGAGCTCCGTCCACTGACCTTCAGCCCCGCGCGGGGGGGGTGACACGATGCAGGGACAGGCCGGTGTTTTGATTGCAACCGGCATAGCGGGGTAGGCAACCTGGGTAGATTCTCCGGCAAGCGTTTTCGCGAGCGCTTTACCGGCCGCTACCAGTGGCGCCACATAGAACAGCACGTGACCCGCAACTTCAGCGCAATCCCCCAAAGCGTATACATCCGGAGCAGAGGTTGCTAGGTAACGGTCTGTCACGATTCCCCGGCCAATTTCAATACCGCTCGAAGCAGCGAGTTGGGTTCGTGGCCTAACACCTACAGCAGAAACAACGATATCGGCGTCAATTGTGGAGCCATCATCAAGCACGGCAACCACGCCGGAATCCGTTTTGTTGACGGCTTTTACTAGGCGACCAAAGTGGAATTTGGCGCCCAAATTCTCAAGAGCTCCCTGCACTGATGCACCCGCGGTCGGCGGGAGTAGCGTAGGTAGGCAGTAAGCGAGAGGGTCTACTGCCTCGACTTGAAAACCGCCATTGAGCAAATCGTTGGTAAACTCAGAGCCAATCAATCCACCACCGATAATGCAGACCTTTTTAACTTGGTATTGTTCTACCGCGGCTCTGAAAGCGGCGTAATCTTGAAGATCGTTGACAGAGAAAATCCGCTCGTGGGCATCGCCCTCTAGGGGCGGTCTAATCACCTCTGAACCGACAGCTAAGACCAGCTTGTCATAGGGGAGTGTTGCCCCATTGTCGAACATAACCTGCTTGGCCGAGGTATCAATACGATTCGCCGTAGCGTGCGTTATTACGCTCGCATTCAGCATATTCGCCATGTCTCCAGCCGACTGCATAGCCAGTTTTTCCGCAGTCAGACTTTTAGTAAACCCCGTGGAGAGTAAAGGCTTGGAGTAGTTGGCACCGTCATCAAAGGTAACCAGTGTCACTTTGGTCTGCGTATCGTGCTTGCGGAACTCGCGAACCAGACCATAGGCGGCCATACCGGTGCCCAAGACCACAATGCCAGCCTTATCGTTCGATTCAAGCGGTGCAGCAGCGGGCGCATTCTCGGCACCATCCGACAGAAGTTCGAAATCATCTTTGCCGACGCCGCAGTCGGGGCAAAGCCAATCCTCTGGCACGTCTTCCCATTTGGTGCCTGCCGGAATACCGTCATCGGGCCAGCCCTCAGCTTCGTCGTAAATTAAGCCGCATACGATACATTCCCACTTGGCCCAGGGGCCGTCTTGTTTGAGTTCAGGCGCGGGCGCAGTATCAGTAGATGCAGTCGGTACAAGTGGCGCCTGCTCAGCGGTTTCAGTAAGCGGCTCAGCTGCTATTGGAGTCGAATCGATACACTCAAAATCTTCTTTACCCACCCCGCAGTCAGGGCACAACCAATCCTCGGGAACGTCCTCCCACTTGGTGCCAGCCGGAATACCGTCGTCGGGCCACCCTTCGGCCTCGTCATAAACCAAACCACACACAATACATTCCCAACGCGCCACGGCAGATCTCCCGCATTTTCATTCGAAGAGGGCACTATATAAGGTTGGAAAAGGAGTGCAACCCGTATACGGCTTAAATGGCGGCGAAGGCGATTCAGTGCTAGGCTTCGCATCGCAC
>JAUHWV010000097.1 GCA_030427335.1 Gammaproteobacteria bacterium
TTCGTCGCGCGGGTATTGATCCGGCGGAAGTGGACGACGTGATCATGGGCTCGGCTCTGCAGCAGGGCGCTACGGGCACCAACGTGGCTCGTCAAATCGCCTTGCGTGCTGGTTTACCTGTGACTGTAAGTGGTATGACGCTTGACCGTCAGTGTTCTTCAGGTTTGATGGCCGTGGCCACAGGTGCTAAGCAAATTATCGACGACGGCATGTCGGTGGTTGTAGGCGGTGGTTTGGAGTCCATCTCTCTTGTTCAGAATGAGCACATGAACCTACATCGCATGGTCGATGAAGATCTTATGAAAATTGCTCCGAATATCCACATGCCTATGCTGCAAACAGCTGAAGTCGTAGCGAAGCGTTACGGCATCTCGCGCGACGCTATGGATGAATACGGTTTTCAGTCACAGCAGCGTACCGCCCAGGCCTACGCCGAAGGTCGTTACGATGCCGAACTTGTTCCGGTAACCTGTGAGCGCATTGTTTGGAACAAAGAGACCGGTGAGCAATCCACCATGGAAGGCACGGTGACCGCAGACGAAGGTGTTCGTGCGACAACGCTTGAAGGCCTGTCTGGTTTGCGTACGGTTATTGAAGGCGGCACGATCACGGCGGGTAATGCCTCGCAGTTATCCGACGGTTCTTCGGCACAGGTCATTATGGATTCGAAGCTTGCCGAGCAGCGCGGCTTGGAACCATTGGGTGCCTATCGCGGCATTGCGGTTGCCGGCTGCGAGCCCGACGAGATGGGTATTGGCCCTGTGTTCGCGATTCCTAAGCTGTTAAAAGCGCACGGACTCAAGATGGATGACATCGGTCTGTGGGAATTGAACGAAGCCTTCGCCGTGCAGGTGTTGTACTGCCGCGACAAATTGGGTATCGATAACGATAAGCTAAACGTGAGTGGTGGTGCCATTTCAATTGGACACCCCTACGGCATGAGCGGTTCTCGTATGATTGGTCATGCGTTGATCGAAGGTAAGCGTCGTGGCGTTAAGTACGTTGTAATCACGATGTGTGTGGGCGGCGGCATGGGCGCTGCTGGCTTGTTCGAAGTCTACTAAGAAAAGGGGAAGGCAATGAAAGCGGTTGTATGTAAAACCCTAGGGCCTGCGGATACGCTGTCTTACGAAGAAAGTTGGCCTGATCCCGAGTGTGGCCCAGGACAGGTTTTGGTTGATATCAAAGCGGCGGGTTTGAACTTCCCTGACGTGCTGATTATCGAAGGGAAGTACCAGTATCAGCCGCCTCTGCCTTTCATACCTGGTGGTGAGTGTGCGGGCGTGGTTGCGGCGGTTGGTGAAGGTGTGACACACGTCAAGCCCGGCGATTCTGTTATCGGCATGATACAAACCGGTGGGTTTGCCACGAAAGTAGCAGCGCCCGCTCAGTCCGTCTTTCCAATGCCACCGGGTCTTACCTATGAGCAGGCCGCTGGCGTTAGCATGACTTACTTCACTTCGCACCACGCGCTTAAGCAGCGTGCAAACCTGCAGCCTGGTGAGACGCTCTTGGTGATGGGCGCTGCCGGTGGTGTGGGTTCTACGGCTATTGAGCTAGGCAAATGGATGGGGGCTAAAGTCATAGCGGCGGCCAGCTCAGATGAAAAGCTTGAGTTCTGCAAACAGTTGGGTGCCGATGAGGTGATCAATTACAGCACCGAAGATCTCAAAACACGTCTTAAGGAATTGACCGGCGGCAAAGGGGTTGATGTGGTGTATGACCCTGTGGGTGGTGACTACGCTGAGCCCGCTTTACGTAACATGGCCTGGAATGGTCGATACTTGGTCATCGGTTTTGCGAGCGGCCCTATCCCGAAAATACCCCTTAACCTAGCCTTGTTGAAAGGTTGCGCGATTATGGGCGTATTTTGGGGCCGATTTGTGGGCGAAGAGCCCAAAGTGCACCTAGAGAACGTCGCTGAACTTTGGGATTTATTCTCGAACAAAACTCTGAATCCAGTGGTGACGGAGAGCTTTGCTTTGAGCGATTATCAGGCGGCCTACGAGTGTATGACAGAGCGTCGAGCGCGAGGCAAAGTGATTATTCGGACCGAGGACTAAACTGTGAATTTTCAGTTCCGTACTGCACCGCGGGTTGTTTGTGAGCCCGGTGCTGCAACAAGGTTGGGTTTTTATCTGAGCGGGCTTGGTATTTCCAAACCGCTTTTGATCACCGATCCGGGGCTGATGTCGATTAATTTGGTTCCGCCCTTGATCGAGTCGATGAAAGAGGCGGGGTTGGATTGCACTGTATTTGATGGTGTTGCAGAAGATCCCCCCGAATCGGTTGTGCATGCGGCAGTGGAACTTGGGCGTGAGTGCGATGGTGTCATAGCCATTGGTGGTGGGAGCTCCATGGACGTTGCCAAGGTGGCAGCGGCTTTGCTGGGTGGAACGCAACTTCTTACTGAGATGTACGGAGTTGACCAAGTAAAAGGCGCTCGTCTGCCCTTAGTGCTCGTGCCAACCACGGCAGGCACAGGGAGCGAGGTGACCCCAGTTGCTGTTATCACCACGGGTGAAACGACCAAGGCCGGTGTCTCCTCGGGCGTTTTGCTGCCCGATATCGCGGTGCTGGATGTAGATCTAACGCTGGGTCTGCCGGCTCGTATTAGTGCCATGACGGGGATTGATGCCATGGTCCATGCGATCGAGGCATTCACGTCTAAAATTAAGAAAAACCCCATGAGCGACATGCTTGCTAAAGAAAGTTTGCGGATGATGGTCGATGCTTTGCCGAAAGTGCTTCGCAACGGACAAGAGCGTGAGGCGCGTAGCGCCATGCTCTTAGGTGCACATCTAGCGGGTCAAGCCTTTGCCAATGCGCCGGTGGCAGCCGTGCATGCGTTGGCTTACCCGGTAGGGGGGCATTTTCATATACCTCACGGTTTGAGTAATTCGCTGGTCCTACCCGCTGTGTTGCGTTTCAACCAGCCGGAGGCCGCGCACCTATATGCTGAGCTGTATGATTGCTTAAATGCGAATTCTCAGGGCTCGGTAGCTGACCGAAGCCGCGCGTTTATTGCTTTAATGGAGGGTATGATCGCAGATTCTGGGTTGCCTACGACGCTCAAGGACGCTGGTATACCCCAAGACTTTTTACCTACGTTGGCTCAAGATGCGATGTTGCAGCAACGCTTGTTGATTAATAACCCTCGCGAAGTTGCATACGATGATGCACTCGCGATTTATCAACAGGCCTATGCGGGTTGAGCTAATGCGAGCCTACAGAGACGAGTTCAAGCGTTTTTATCCGATTACCACGCGGTGGTCCGATAATGATGTCTATGGCCACGTGAATAATGTCGTGTACTACTCCTACTTCGATACGGTAGCAAATCAGTATCTAATTGAAGAGGGCGGGCTCGATATTGAAAAGAGTGTGGAAATCGCTTTTGTGGTGAATTCCAGCTGTGATTACTTTTCGCCGGTAGCGTACCCGACTGCCTTAGAGGGCGGTTTGAGTGTTGAACATCTGGGCAATTCGTCAGTGCGTTACCGCATTGGTATTTTTGAGGCGGGCGCCAGCGAGGCGTCTGCTGCGGGTACTTTTACGCACGTATTTGTTACTCGCGCGACGCAGAAGTCGTGTCCGATTCCCGGGTCTATTCGTGCTGCTCTGGTGAAGCTAACAGAGGCATCTTGATATCTCTGGGTCTAGACGCCTTTTGCCCCGGGCGAACCATCCGCGATTAGAACAAGTTAAGCTAGACGCGTTTTGACGCGATCACACCCACCAGCAGGAGAGCAATGAATATCGCGGCGGCTATGTGTGGGTAGTGTGGGTTGATTTGGTATAGGTAACCTGCACCCACTGGGCCGATCCCGAAACCAATTGCCGGGCAGCCTGCGATCATGCCCGCGGCGGCGCCTTGTTCATGGGGTTCCACGGCGAGCGAGGTAGCCGAGATAATGGAGGGCATGGTGCAACCCACGCCTGCTCCCATAATTCCCATTCCAAGGGCGATTAGGAAAAACTCACTGCTCGATGAGATAACAAGGGCGCCGAGACTGATTCCTAAAAGCCCAATTTTTATGAATTGGCCAGGCGTAAGATTGACCCATTGCATGACCGTAGTTTGAATAACAAAAGTGAAACTGGCTGAGGTGAGCATGGTGATGCCTGTTAATTGCGCTGTACGGACGCCGGTTAGATTCAGCTGATCTTGTAAGAAAAACCCCATGGTTTGTTGGACTGCAGCGAAGCCCATGAATGTGCCGATCGCGATTGCGATAAAAGGCCAGATTCGGGTATCCGTATAGCCCAGTTTGGCTCCCTTTTGGCGCGTGTGCTTTTCCTCAGAAGATATGCTCGGTATCACTTTCCAAACCAAGCCTGCCATCACTAAGGCCAATACGGCAGCGGCATAAAGTGGGGCCATTAAGCCAAAAGCGGCTGTGGCGCCTGCGAAAGCGGGGCCTAGAATCATGCCCATACTGGAAGCTGTGCCCAGTTTCGCCATGGTTTTCGTGCGCTTGTCTGGGCTTGAATGATCGGCGGCGTAGGCCGTCGAGCTGGGGCCGGTTGCCGACATGATGCCGGCGTGAATAACTCTCGAAATTAACAAACACATGAACAGAGCTGTGCCACTCAGCATTCCGTTCAAGCCCATCACGAATGAAGAGGCGAAAGCGGTAGTGCCAAAAAAGAAGCCTACAAGCCCGATCATCATTACGCGCTTGCGGCCGATTTTGTCGCTCAGGCGGCCCCAATAAGGTGAGGCTAAGCCGAAGGTAATAGATGAAAAGGCGATCATGGTCGTGATCGCGAGTTCGGTCAGTTTTACCTCTCGGCCCAGCGGGGCCAAGATAGCAAACGTCATCGATTGTCCCATCGAGATTGTCATGAGCGCCGCAATTAAGACGGCGAAGTGACTGGGTCGAAGGGTTTTCGATGGCATGGCGGTTTATTTTCCTTTGGCGTTTTCGATGTCTTTTTGGAAAAAGCGCGGGTAATTTACTGGGAATAGCCGCGCGATCAAATTCATCAGTTTGGCATCTCGTCCAATCAGTAGACGTTTCGTTCGTTTGTCTATGGCTTTGAGAATTGCCGCAGCGGCTTGATCCGGGCTGGTGATTGCCATGTTATCAAAGTTGGCGCTAGCCTGCTCTGAATTTGTGTCTTCATCACGAATAACGGCGGAGCGCGCGATATTAGTTTTGATGCCACCTGGGTGCACGCAGCATACGTGAATACCGTCTTCTTCCACCTCTTGACGCAGTGCTTCGGTGTAGCCGCGTACCGCGAACTTGGAGGCGTTATAAGCGGACTGCGAGGGTACTCCAATGATGCCAAAAATAGATGAGATGTTGACTAGGTGAGCATTCTTCGACTCACGCAAAACCGGCAAGAAAGCTTTGCAGCCGTGAACGACGCCCCAGAAATTAATATTCATAACCCGCGCTACATCTTCGTTACTTTGGTTTTCAGCGCGCGATATTAAGGCAACGCCGGCGTTGTTAATCAGTATATCGACGCCTTTGAAGTTCGAGAGTATCTGATCTCGCCAGGCGCAAACTGCGTCATAATCGGATACGTCAACCTGGCTTATGCAGACACGGTCTTCTGGTAGCTTGAGTTCAAGCTTAAGTTGCTCAAGAGCGGCTAAGTTGACGTCCGAAAGTGCTAGATTATAGCCTCGCTTGGCCGAGGCGTGCGCCAGTGCGCGACCAATGCCGCTGCCCGCACCGGTGATTGCAATGGTTATATTTGGCATGACGTTCTCCTTGTTATTTTTGACCCGCTACTCTATCATGCGCGGTCAAATGTACGAGCACAATTTTATCCATTTGAGTGTCTGTAGCCCGAGCGGGGCCTTTCACCCAGTGGACACAAAAAAGCGAGGTCTGGGTAACCGATCTCGCTTTTTTTGAGCCCGCATACTCTATAGAAGCGTCACAAAAATTCAGGAGGTGTCTTTGTCCACGCCAGCCATACTCGCCCTTGAAAACGGCCGTGTTTTTCGTGGGGAAGCGATAGGAGCGACCGGCTCCGTCGTTGGAGAAGTGGTTTTTAATACCGCGATGACAGGCTATCAAGAGATCCTAACCGACCCCTCTTACGCCAAACAAATTGTTACTCTTACATACCCTCACATCGGCAATACTGGCTGTAACAGCGAAGACGAGGAATCCAATGCCGTGTGGGCACAAGGTTTAGTCATTCGCGACTTGCCTCTTTTGGCCAGTAACTATCGGTCAGAAGAAGATCTTTCAAGCTACTTGAAACGCCACAATATTTTGGGCATTGCTGAAATCGACACCCGTGCGCTGACTCAAGTTCTGCGCGAGCAGGGCGCTTTGGCGGGCTGTATTATGGCGGGTGAGGATATCGATGAAAATGCCGCCCTCTCCCAAGCAAGAAGCTTTGCGGGTCTAAAAGGCATGGATTTGGCGAAAGAAGTAACCACATCTGAGACCTTCGAATGGAACGCGGGAAGCTGGGTTTGGAATCATGGCTTTACGTCGCTTAACGAGATCGGCGAGCGTTTTCACGTGGTGGCTTACGATTTTGGAGCCAAACGTAACATTTTGCGCATGCTGGTTGATCGCGGCTGTCGCTTGACCGTGGTGCCAGCAAAGACGCCGGCAAGTGAGGTGTTGGCGATGGATCCCGATGGTGTGTTCTTGTCGAATGGCCCAGGTGACCCAGAGCCATGTGACTATGCGATCAGTGCGATACAACAGATCCTGGAAACCGATTTGCCGGTGTTTGGCATCTGCTTGGGGCACCAGTTGCTGGGCCTCGCCAGCGGTGCAAAAACGCTTAAGATGAAGTTTGGCCACCATGGTGCAAACCACCCAGTGCAGGATCTGCGCAACAAGACCGTTATGATCACGAGCCAAAACCACGGATTTGCGATCGATGAAAACGATATGCCCGATTGCATTGAAGTGACCCACGTTTCACTGTTTGATGGCTCTGTTCAGGGCATCCACCGCAAAGATAAACCCGCATTCAGCTTTCAAGGGCACCCTGAGGCCAGCCCGGGTCCGCATGATGCTGCCCCTCTGTTTGACCACTTTATCGACCTGATGACAGCCCGTAAGGAAAGATAAGCCAAGATGCCAAAACGTACCGACATAAGCAGTATTTTAATCTTGGGCGCGGGTCCGATCGTTATCGGCCAAGCCTGCGAGTTTGACTACTCTGGCGCACAGGCCTGTAAGGCGCTGCGAGAGGAAGGATACCGGGTTGTTCTGGTTAACTCGAACCCCGCAACCATTATGACGGACCCGACCATGGCCGATGCCACCTACATCGAGCCGATTGAGTGGGAAACCGTGTCGCGTATCATAGAGAAAGAGCGGCCGGATGCGCTCTTGCCCACCATGGGCGGTCAGACGGCATTGAACTGCGCTCTGGATCTAGATAAACACGGTGTTCTTGAAAAATTTAATGTCGAGATGATCGGCGCCACGAAAGAAGCAATTGATAAAGCGGAAGATCGCCAATTGTTCGACGATGCGATGAAGCGCATTGGGCTCGAAACTCCGCGCGCTGCGACCGCGCACTCTATGGACGAAGCGTTTACAATTCTTGAAGACATCGGATTGCCTTGTATCATTCGACCCTCATTCACAATGGGAGGCTCCGGCGGCGGTATTGCTTATAACCGCGAAGAGTTCGAAGAAATCTGTATCCGTGGTTTCGATCTTTCACCCACCCACGAGCTTTTGATCGACGAAAGCTTGATCGGTTGGAAAGAGTACGAGATGGAGGTTGTGCGCGACAAGAACGACAACTGTATTATCGTGTGCTCTATCGAAAACTTTGACGCGATGGGCGTGCACACGGGTGACAGTATCACCGTTGCACCAGCGCAGACGCTAACCGATAAAGAAATGCAAATCATGCGAGATGCTTCTTTGGCGGTTCTGCGTGAAATTGGCGTAGAGACGGGTGGTTCCAACGTACAGTTTGGCCAAGATCCCAAAACGGGCCGCTTCGTGATTATCGAAATGAACCCCCGCGTTTCGCGCTCCTCGGCGCTGGCCTCAAAAGCCACGGGCTTCCCCATTGCGAAAGTGGCAGCCAAGTTGGCCATAGGTTACACCCTGGACGAGCTTCAGAACGATATCACGGGCGGCGCAACGCCTGCGTCTTTTGAGCCTGCGATTGACTACGTTGTTACTAAAATTCCGCGCTTTGCCTTTGAGAAATTCGACACAGCGAATGCTCGCCTAACGACG
>JAUHWV010000098.1 GCA_030427335.1 Gammaproteobacteria bacterium
AGGCTACACCCTCGACGAGCTTCAGAACGATATCACGGGCGGCGCAACGCCTGCGTCTTTTGAGCCTGCGATTGACTACGTTGTTACTAAAATTCCGCGCTTTGCCTTTGAGAAATTCGACACAGCGAATGCCCGTTTAACGACGCAAATGAAGTCGGTGGGCGAAGTGATGGCGATTGGTCGTACGTTCCAAGAGTCGATGCAAAAAGCCATGCGCGGTCTTGAAGTGGGCTCGGCTGGCTTCGAGCACAAAATGGACGTGTCGAATCCCGATATGCGCGACGAACTGGTGAACGAATTGACCAACCCAGGCGCAGAGCGTCTCTGGTACATTGGCGATGCCTTCCGCGCCGGTATGAGCGTGGAGGAAGTTTACAAACTCTCGGGCGTTGACCCCTGGTTTTTGGTGCAAATTGAAGACATCATTCGCTCCGAGGACTCTTTGAAAACACGCTCGCTTGAAGAGCTCGATGCCAAAACACTGTGGCGTTTAAAGCGTAAGGGTTTCGCGGATAAACGCCTAGCCGTGCTGCTGAATAAGACCGAAGCGCAGGTGCGTGACTATCGCCAAGGTCTGGATATTCGCCCTGTATACAAGCGGGTTGATACCTGCGCTGCTGAGTTTGCGTCTGCTACCGCCTACCTTTATTCCACATATGAAGAAGAGTGTGAGGCGCGGCCCAGTGATCGTAAGAAAATCGTTGTGCTCGGTGGCGGCCCGAACCGGATTGGTCAAGGCATCGAATTCGACTACTGCTGCGTGCACGCGGCACTCGCCATGCGCGAAGACGGCTATGAAACCATCATGGTTAACTGCAACCCCGAGACCGTGTCGACTGACTACGATACATCGGATCGCCTGTTCTTCGAACCAGTTACGATCGAAGATGTGCTCGAAATTATCGATCTGGAAAGGCCCGTGGGCGTGATTGTGCAGTTCGGTGGTCAAACGCCGCTGAAATTGGCGCGTGCCTTGGAGGCCAAAGGTGTGCCTATCATTGGTACAACGCCCGATGCGATCGACCGCGCCGAGGACCGAGAGCGGTTCCAAAAAATGATCCAAAAATTGGGTCTAAAGCAGCCTGCCAACACGACCGTTCGCTCCGTTGAAGAGGCGCTTGAGGCTGCTGCATCAATCGGCTACCCCTTGGTTGTACGCCCTTCGTATGTGTTGGGGGGGCGCGCCATGGAAATCGTGTTCCGCGAAGAAGATTTGTTGCGCTATATGAAGACGGCTGTGCTGGTATCGGAAGATTCTCCTGTTCTGTTAGATAGCTTCTTAAGTGCGGCTATTGAGGTTGATATCGATGCGGTGAGCGATGGCAAAACGGTCGTAATTGGCGCCATTATGCAGCACATTGAGCAGGCCGGCGTGCACTCAGGTGACTCGGCATGTGCTTTGCCGCCTTACAATTTGGATCCGGCTGTACAAGATGAGATGCGAGAGCAGGTCAAGCAAATGGCGCTGGAACTCGGCGTGGTGGGTTTGATGAACGTACAGTTGGCCTGGCAAGACAACGAGATCTATGTGATCGAAGTTAACCCTCGAGCATCTCGAACAGTGCCCTTTGTATCCAAGTGCATTGGTGAATCACTGGCCAAAGTTGCGGCGCGCTGCATGGCCGGCCAAAGCCTTGAATCGCAGGGTTTCACGCAAGAAATTGTGCCGCCTTACTACTCGGTTAAAGAGGCGGTGCTGCCCTTTAATAAGTTTCCCGGCGTAGACCCCATTCTGGGTCCAGAGATGAAGTCAACGGGTGAAGTGATGGGTACCGGTGAGACCTTTGCGGACGCCTTTGCCAAGGCACAGCTCGCAGCTGGCGGTAATGCGCCGAGAGAAGGAACTGTATTGATCAGCGTGCGCGATGTGGATAAGCCGGGTGCCGTTAAAGTCGCCCAGAGTTTGGCGAGCATTGGCTACAAGGTTGCCGCTACCGCAGGCACGGCCGATGCCTTAGAGGCGGCCGGTTTGACCGTAGAGCGTGTTAATAAAGTCAGCGAAGGTCGCCCCCATATCGTCGATTTTGTGAAGAACGATCAGGCCTCGCTCATTATTAACACCACGGAAGGTCGCCGAGCTATTTTGGATTCAGCACCGATCCGTGCAAGTGCAGAAGCGCACCGAGTATTCTACACTACGACGTTAGCGGGCGCGGAGGCGGTTTGTATGACCCTATTACAGGAAGACGACAAACAAGTAAGACGTCTGCAAGATCTGCACGGGAGTCTCTCTGTATGAACAAGGTACCGATGACTAAAACGGGCGAAGCCGCTTTGCGAGAGGAGCTGGAACGTCTGCGCAAGGTTGAGCGCCCGCGCATTGTGAATGCGATTGCCGAAGCTCGAGAACACGGAGATCTAAAAGAGAACGCCGAATACCACGCTGCACGAGAGCAGCAGAGTTTCGTTGAAGGCCGAATTATGGATATTGAGTCGAAACTGTCTTTTGCGCAGGTCATTGACGTTACGACTATCCCGCATACGGGTAAAGTGATTTTCGGCACCACGGTTGATTTGATTAACGTAGCGAACGACGCTGAAGTTACGTATCGAATTGTTGGGGATGATGAGGCGGACGTTAAGCAAAACCGCATTTCGATCAGCTCACCGATTGCTCGTGCGTTGATTGGGAAAGAAGAGGGCGATGTCGTTGTGGTTAAGGCACCCAGCGGCGATATTGAGTATGAGATCGATCAAGTGCGGCACGAGCCCTAGGCTTGTGCTGCCCGAATCAAGTTAGAGAGTTTTGGGTTGGGCTGGGCGCTTCGGCGTAACAAAAGCGCTGTATTGCCAATGACTTGAACGAATTCGGCTTTGAGTGCTAAGCAGAGTTCGTCAACAAGAGCCTGCTTTTCATCACGCTCCATTGCCGCCAGTTTGATCTTGATTAATTCATGATCGGATATAGCTCGCTCGGCTTCGGCGACCACACCCTCGCTAAGGCCTGCGCCGGCAATTGTGACCACCGGCTTTAAGCTGTGACCTATGGCTCGGTACTGCTTCTTTTCAATGTTTTTCATGGCAAATCAATTTGTCAAAGACGGCTGCGGATGATACACAGGTCCGCTATGCAATAAAATGGTTTTACAGTTCCATGGCGAAAAAGAAATCATCTAGTAAAGCGTGGCTGAAGGAACACCGTGACGATATTTTTGTGCAACGCGCACAGAAAGAAGGGTATCGCTCGCGCGCCTGCTATAAGCTGCTGGAGCTCAATGAACGCGATCGGCTGATCAAGCCTGGTATGAGGGTCGTAGATCTCGGCGCAGCCCCCGGAGGTTGGTCGCAGGTTGCCGGATCGTTCGTAGGGGCGAAAGGCCGTGTGATCGCCACGGATATACTGCCCATGGATACGCTTGAAGATGTCGAGTTTATTCAGGGTGACTTTACGGAAGACGCCGTCTTCGATGCCTTACTAGAGGCCATTGGTGATCATCCAGTCGACTTGGTAATGTCCGACATGGCCCCTAATATGAGCGGCGTGGCGGCGGTTGACCAGCCTAGAGCGATGTATTTGGTCGAGCTTGCCGTTGATATGGCGGCTCGAGTGCTTGCCCCCAAAGGCGCCTTCGTCGCGAAAGTATTTCAAGGTGAAGGCTTTGATGAACTCTTTCGGACCTTGAGAGAGCAGTATACGACGGTGTTGACGCGTAAGCCGGAGGCATCTCGGCCTCGCTCGAGAGAGGTCTATATCGTGGCCAAAGGGTTTAAAGGTGCTTGAAAATCCGAGAAAGAACCCAATAACGTAACTATAGCTGGTAAGAGCGTTGTTTGAGCTTGCCCTAAAGCGGTGTATTTGCGTTACCCTTAGCGGATCTTGCGGCGAGTGCAACTGTCAAACGACCCACAAGGCGTTATACTCCGCGAGTTAATGTTTGCGCTCTTCATTGAAGAGCGGAGCCGATCGGATCGGCAGTGTGGCCGCGCATTGGAAAGTGGCGAGAGAGGAAGTACTTTGAACAACGTTACCCGAAATTTGCTGTTGTGGCTGGTGATTGCTGCGGTGCTGATGTCTGTGTTCAATAATTTTGGCATGCAGCAGAGCAACGAGCAGGTGGGATATTCTGACTTCATTACGGAAATCCAAAATGATCGCGTTCGCAAGGTCGTGATTGATGGCCTCACTATAAATGCCGAGCGTTACGACGGTTCGCGCTTTGAGACCGTTCGCCCTATGGTGGAAGATCCGAAGCTGATGGACGATATGCTGCAGCATCAGGTGGTCGTTGAGGGCAAAAAGCCAGAACAGCAGAGCATTTGGATGCAACTCTTGGTCGCCAGCTTCCCGATCTTAATTATCATCGCCGTATTTATGTTCTTCATGCGTCAAATGCAAGGCGGTGGCGGTGGCCGCGGCGGTCCAATGAGCTTCGGCAAGAGCAAGGCGCGGCTACTGGGCGAAGACCAAATTACGACGACCTTTGCCGATGTTGCCGGCGTGGATGAAGCGAAAGAAGACGTGCAAGAACTCGTTGAGTTTTTGAAAGATCCCTCTCGATTCCAGAAGTTGGGCGGTCGTATCCCTCGTGGTGTTCTGATGGCGGGTCAGCCCGGTACAGGGAAAACTCTGCTTGCGAAGGCGATTGCCGGCGAGGCAAAAGTGCCGTTTTTCTCGATCTCAGGTTCGGATTTCGTAGAGATGTTCGTGGGTGTCGGTGCGTCTCGTGTCCGCGATATGTTTGAACAGGCTAAGAAGCAGGCGCCCTGCATTATCTTTATCGACGAAATCGATGCCGTCGGTCGACACCGTGGCGCCGGTTTGGGCGGCGGGCATGACGAGCGCGAACAAACCTTGAACCAGCTCCTAGTAGAAATGGATGGATTCGAAGTGAACGATGGCGTGATCGTCATCGCTGCGACTAACCGCCCAGATGTCCTTGATCCGGCACTATTGCGCCCAGGCCGTTTCGATCGCCAGGTGGTGGTCGGTCTACCTGATATCCGAGGTCGAGAGCAAATTTTGAAAGTGCATATGCGTAAAGTTCCTTTGGGTGAAGACGTCGAACCCGCGAAAATCGCGCGTGGTACGCCCGGGTTTTCCGGTGCAGATCTGGCCAATCTCGTCAACGAGGCAGCCTTATTCGCAGCGCGTGCTGGTACGCGTAAAGTCGGTATGCAGCAGTTCGAACTGGCTAAAGACAAAATCATGATGGGCGCGGAGCGCAAGTCTATGGTGATGTCTGAATCGGAAAAGCGAAACACCGCATATCACGAGGCTGGGCATGCCATAGTCGGGCGCTTAATGCCAGAGCACGATCCGGTTTACAAAGTATCGATTATTCCGCGTGGCCGAGCATTGGGTGTAACCATGTTCCTTCCAGAGGAAGACCGATACAGCCACAGTCGACGCTTTATTATTTCGAGTATCTGCAGTTTGTTTGGTGGTCGAATTGCCGAAGAGATTACCTTGGGTAAAGATGGCGTAACGACGGGTGCTTCCAACGATATTCAGCGTGCCACCAAGATGGCGCGTCGTATGGTGACCCAGTGGGGATTGTCTGAGCGCATGGGTCCGCTGATGTACGATGAGGCCGAAGAAGAAGTGTTCTTGGGGCGTTCGGCGGGCCAGAATCATTCGAGCGTCTCGGGTGAAACCGCGAAACAAATCGATGAAGAGGTTCGCTCGATTATTGATGAGTGTTACGCAACGGCTAAGCGTATTCTGGAAGAAAATCTGGATAAGCTGCACATGATGGCAGATGCCCTAATGCACTACGAGACGATCGACTCGGATCAAATCGATGACATTATGGCCGGCAAAGAGCCTAGAGAGCCTTCCGATTGGGGTGGCACTTCGGGCGGTGATAGCAGCGCTAAGAAGACCGAAGAAAAGGCAGAAACTAAAAGTTCGCCTATCGGAGGCCCAGCGGGCGAGCACTGAGTGTGATATCGGATTCAAACGCGCCCCAAACCGCCTATGCAGCGGGGCGTAAAATCGAGTTTCCGTGCGTCATGGGCGTGGTTAACACCACGCCCGATTCGTTTTCGGATGGCGGAAAGTTATACAGAGCCGACAAGCTTGATCTAGACCAAGCATTAGCTCGCTGTGAGACCATGGTTGCCGCAGGGGCGGCTATTCTGGATATCGGGGGTGAGAGCACCCGCCCTGGTGCTAAATCGGTATCGGTGCAGGAAGAGCTCGACCGCGTCGTTCCCCTGGTTGAGAGAATAACACAAAACGTGGATGTTGCTGTTTCGCTGGATACATCAACGCCGCAAGTGATTCTAGCAGGTGCTTCGGCGGGCGCACATATCGTTAACGACGTTCGGGCACTAAGGCGGGACGGAGCGTTGGCCGCAGCTGTATCTACCGACTTAGCCGTGTGTTTAATGCACATGCAGGGAGAGCCCGGCTCGATGCAAAAAGCCCCGAGTTACGACTCGGTGGTGGATGAAGTGGCCTTATTTATACAAGAGCGCGTGGCAGTCTGCACACGGGCCGGTATTGATATAGATCGGCTTTGGATCGATCCAGGATTTGGGTTTGGCAAGACCTTGAGCCATAATATGAAACTTATGCGCGCAATCGATCGCTTTGTAGCGACCAAGCTGCCGGTGATGATAGGCGTGTCACGAAAATCGATGATCGGCGCGATTACGGGGCGAGATGTTTCGGAACGTCTGGCCGGGGGATTGAGTTTCGCGACTTGGGCCTTGTTACAGGGCGCCCAGATCATTCGAACGCACGATGTAGCGGAAACCGTAGACGTTGTTGCGGTGGTCCAAGCTTTGAGGGAAAAAAATGGGTAAACAGTATTTTGGCACCGACGGCATTCGCGGTGAAGTGGGCGTGGCGCCAATCACGCCGGATTTTATGCTCAAGTTAGGTTGGGCTGCAGGTAAAGTGTTTGCGTCTAAAGCCGGCAAGCATCGCCCTCTTGTCGTGATAGGGAAGGATACGCGTGTCTCGGGTTATATGTTTGAATCAGCTCTAGAGGCCGGATTGGTTGCAGCGGGGGTTGACGTTCGTCTTCTTGGCCCGATGCCCACGCCGGCTGTATCCGTGATGACCCAAACTTTAAACGCGACGGCCGGTATTGTGATCAGCGCCTCGCACAATCCTTTCCAAGATAACGGAATCAAGTTCTTTGCGCACGATGGCGGCAAACTTGCCGATGAGATCGAACACGAAATTGAAGCGATGATTCAGCGACCGCTAGAGACTTCGGGCTCAAGTGCACTTGGCAAGGTCGCCCGTATCAACGACGCTGCCGGTCGTTACATCGAATACTGTAAATCAACGGTTCCCCGCGGGTTCAGCTTGGACGGAATCAAGCTGGTGGTCGACTGTGCTAACGGCGCGACTTACCATGTCGCTCCGCATGTCTTTGAAGAATTGGGCGCAACCGTAATAACGATTGGTGCTGAGCCGAACGGTTTCAACATCAATGCAGGGGTGGGTTCGACCGACATGAGTGCCCTAACGGCGCAGGTTCGGCAAACGCAAGCGGACCTAGGGGTTGCCTTCGATGGCGATGGTGACCGTGTGTTGTTTGTGGATCATCAGGGCAGCGAGATCGACGGCGACGAACTATTGTACATAATGGCCAAATCACGCCAGCAGCGTGGCTGTCGAGACCAAGGGGTGGTGGGCACGCTGATGTCGAACTTAGGACTAGAACTGGGATTGAATGCGCTTGGTCTAGAGTTTTTCAGGGCCAAGGTGGGAGACCGCTACGTCAAAGAAGCCATGCTTGAGCGCGGTTGGGCATTGGGTGGCGAATCCTCTGGGCACCTTATATGCACCGATGTTTCTAATACGGGTGACGGTATTGTTTCGGCCCTTCAAGTGTTACGCGCGGTAGTCGAGAGTGGGGATTCATTGGCGTCGCTCTGCTCCGAAATGGAGAAAATGCCCCAAACCATGATTAATGTGCGGATGGCAGAGCGCATCGATGTTACCGCGAACGCGCAGGTTCAGGCTGCGGTGGCTGAGGTTGAAGAAGCCTTGGGTGAGTCAGGGCGTGTGCTGCTTCGACTCTCGGGTACAGAACCTTTGGTACGCGTTATGGTTGAGGGCAGTAATGCGCAAAAAGTACGAGAACTCTGCTCGGGTCTTGCGACAAAAGTTGAGCAGGCTCTGGCAGATTGACTTGTAACACAGGTGCGCTTTCGATAGACTTGCGCGCGCTTT
>JAUHWV010000099.1 GCA_030427335.1 Gammaproteobacteria bacterium
TGGGGTTATCGGCGCCCAACTGCCAGCAACGATCAATAACCTCTTGGCAACGTCGTTCCATCTCGGGGTTTTGGCGCTGTACCGAGGCAAAATCGAGATCGGCTGCCGAGGCTCCGCTCGCCATGGAGGAGGCAGCACCCCCACCCAAACCGATCTGCATAGCGGGGCCGCCGAGCACCACCAATTTTGCAACCGCCGAAAATTCGCCTTTGTCGACGTGCTCCTCGCGGATATTGCCATAGCCTCCGGCAATCATGATGGGCTTATGGTAGCCGTAAACAACCTGTCCCTCTGGCGTGTTTAGCGGCAGTTCAAAGCTGCGAAAGTAGCCATTGAGATTGGGTCTACCAAATTCGTTATTAAACGCAGCGCCACCGATAGGCCCCTCGAGCATAATATCCAGCGCTGAAACAATTCGGTTTGGCTTACCATACGGCATCTCCCACGGTTGGGGAAAGGCATCAAGACGCAAATTGGAAACCGTAAAACCCGTCAAACCCACTTTCGGTTTTGAGCCGCGCCCCACAGCACCCTCATCACGAATCTCCCCTCCGGACCCTGTGCCCGCGCCAGAGTATGGCGCAATAGCGGTGGGATGGTTATGTGTTTCCACTTTCATCAGCAGATGAATAGGTTCTTCCGAGAAGGCGTAGATATCACTACCCGGCAAAGGATAAAAACGATTTCCTATCGGGCCCTTCACGACCGCCGCATTATCAGAGTACGCGGAGAGCACGTTTTCGCCGCCGCAAGCGTAGGTATTGCGGATCATTCCGAACAAAGAGTTAGGCTGATCTTCACCATCGATTGTCCAACTGGCGTTGAAGATCTTGTGTCGACAGTGCTCCGAGTTCGCTTGCGCAAACATCATCAATTCGACATCGGTTGGATTGCGCCCCAAGCCCTGAAAACTCTCCACAAGATACTCGATTTCATCTGCCGCGAGAGCAAGGCCGAGGCTCTTGTTCGCCTCAACCAGCGCGTCTAGGCCGTGCGCAACGATATCGACGGTCGTCATTGCAGCGGGGGCATCGCTGATAAAATAGGGCTCAAAATCCGCCCAGCTGTATACTAGACTCTCGGTCATTCGATCACAGAGCAGAGCATGAGCGGAGTCGCTTAGACGCTCGAGCTCATGTTCGAACTGATAAATAACAACCCGTTCGATACGCGAAACACGGGCTAAACCACAATGCTTGCTGATATCTGTAGCCTTGCTGGACCAAGGCGATATGGTGCCAAACCGAGGACTTACGATACACTGTCGAGGGTAACTGCCATCGGGCTTTATCACCTCAGTGGCGCTGAGTAGAGAACTCAGCTGAGAGACCTCGGCTTCGGTTAAATCGGCCGTGGTATTGACGAGGTAGGCGAAATAAGTATCGACTACTGAGCCAGCCTGGTGACTCGCATCAAGCTGGGCATTGATTTTAGCTAGGCGAAACGTCGAAAGTGCGTGAGCACCGCGGAGAATGAGCATGCTTTACTGGACTCCATGCTGTCGAGCGCAAGAAAGCGGCAAAGTGTACCGTAAGTCGCTCCGCATGGCGACGAAATGCGACGAAAAGACATCGAAATTCGCCTCGAAACTGGTCGGGCTTTTAACGGGCCTGCTCCTCCTGTCGCTCACCACAGGATGTGAGCAGAAAGACACCTTTGAAGTCATCAAGGAACGAGGAACGCTTCGCGTAGTCACGCGCCTCAGCCCCACAACGTACTACCGCGACAACACGGGCCATACTGGCTTCGAGTACCAGCTGGCGGTGAGGCTTGCAAATCACCTAGGGGTTCAACTCGAACTCAGCACAGAGAGCACGTTGAGCGGTGTTTTCAGACGGTTGCGGGAGGGTTCAGCTGACATCGCTGCAGCCGGGCTCACTCTAACACCCGCTCGCAGTGCCGAGTTTTTGCATTCCGAACCCTATTTTTCAGTGCAGCCGCAAGTCATATACCGCACCGGCAGCACGCGACCGAACTCTTTGAGCGAACTCGGCAACCAAACCGTGTTGGTTTTAGAGCAATCAAGTCATCTAGAACAATTAAAAGAACTGGCAAACGCCCACACGGATCTGAATTGGAAAATCATCGCCAGCACCGACTCAGCCGCCTTGCTTGACGCGCTTGACGAACCCCATCCATTAGCGATTTTGGACGACTATGAGTTTAGGCTACAACAGCCGCTGTATCCGAGGCTAAAGCCCGCGTTTGATATATTCCCAGAACAATCTCTAACTTGGTACTTCAATGCGAGAGATGACAGCACCCAGCTAGTCGAGAGTGTCAATTTATTCCTACAGGAAATAAAAGAAGACGGTGTATTGGATGGCTTAGCACAAACCTTCTTCAATTTTGACCCCCTAGTCTCCCGCGCCGGCTCGTTTACGTTCTCCCAAAACATGGAAACCGTGCTACCGATCTATGAGCATCTTATCCGACAAGTTGCGCACGAATACAACGTCAACTGGGCGCTTTTGGGTGCCATGGCATACCAAGAGTCGCATTGGGATCCCAAAGCCACCTCGTTTACGGGTGTGCGAGGCATGATGATGTTGACTCGACGAACCGCTGAAGAACTGGGAATCAAAAACCGTTTAGACCCTCTAGAAAGCCTTAGAGGTGGCGCACGTTATCTCGTGAAACTAAAGCGGCGTCTGGGCCCTTCGATACCCGAACCTGATCGCACCTACTTCGCTATGGCCGCGTACAACATTGGTATGGGCCACCTTCAGGACGCGCGGATCTTGACCCAAACAGAGGGAGACAACCCCGACGCCTGGGTCGATGTCATGAAACATCTGCCCAAACTGCAAAAGCCGATCTACTATCGAAAAGCCCGATTCGGCTATGCTCGTGGCAGTGAAGCGGTAACCTACGTGCAAAACATCCGTCATTACGCCAACATACTGTCATGGCGTGATATTTCAGAGGGGCAAGTCTTGCCTTCGCACAACAGTCGAGACTACCTACCCGAGACGCTTCAAAATTTACCCATCTTGGGCTTTTAGAGCCTTTTTGGCCGCTCGTCTGACGCGAAAAAAGTCACTCAATTGCTGGGATGCGGCATCTGCGCAGACTCCTTTCTCCCAGAGGACCTGATGATTGAGGTGTGGCATGTCCAGCACGGCACACTGACTGCAGATAGCGCCTGCCTTAGGCTCTGACGCGGCAAAGACCAATCGCTTGATTCGCGCGTGAACCAAGGCGCCAGCGCACATAACGCAAGGCTCCAAGGTCACATACAGTGTGGCCCCAACGATCCTGTGATTACCCAGTCGGTGTCCAGCATCCCTTAACGCCAGTATCTCCGCATGCGCTGTCGGATCACAGCTCGAAATAGATCGATTGAAACCCCGACCTAAAATGGCATCATCGGAGACCAAAACAGCACCCACGGGCACTTCTCCGAGGGCACCCGCCTCTTGTGCGAGCGACAACGCCATGGTCATCCAATGTTCGTCGGTATACGGTGACATTCTTGGGCTCGGCTCCTTAGCTGCGACGACATACGCTTTTAAAGCTGGGGTAAATCCTTCAAACTACGACTTAATCCATCACAGTCGCTTTAGTTCAAGGAATGTTACCACGTGACACTGTATAAACCAGATCTCACCGAGGCTTGGGCAAAACTCAACGAGCTCGCCAAGCACCCCATATCTATTCGTGAGGCGTTTAAAGGGGATCAGAGACACGCCGAACGTTGGCGTTTCGAAGCTGCGGGCATTGAATTTGACTTCAGCAAACACGGTCTGTCACCAGCTCATATGAGTGTATTGATTGAACTGGCCACTGAATCTTCGTTGGACTCGAAGCGCCGGGATTTCCTGACAGGTGAAGCCATAAATCAAAGCGAAGATAGAGCTGTGCTGCACCCCGCTCTGCGGGATTTTGGTCATATCGAACAATTAACGAACCGCTTCCGTCCACGGGTTCAACAGCAGCGCGACCTAATGCTCGATGCGGCGGATCGAATCCGCTCAGGCGACTGGTGTGGCGTACATGGCGATCAATTCACCGACATCATCAATATCGGTATTGGCGGTTCAGACTTGGGCCCGAAACTCGCTTACGAGTCATTGCGGGAGTTTCGCAGTAATAGTCTACGCGTGCATTATATTTCTAACGTCGATGGCGCTGAAATAAAATCCTTACTCAGCACACTTAATCCGGCTACCACCCTAACCGCTATTGCGAGCAAAACGTTTACGACTCAAGAGACCTTACTCAATGCCAAAACGGCATTGAACTGGTACCAGTCCAAATTGGGTTTACCCGACATCGCCTCAACACCACATGTCGTCGCACTCACCGCCAGCCCTGAGAACGCGATTGGTTATGGCGTCGACCCGAGCAGAATACTGCCCTTCGAAGAATGGGTCGGCGGGCGCTACTCCTTATGGTCGAGCATTGGCTTCAGTCTGGCGTGTGCGATCGGCAGCACGGGCTTCGCCGAGCTCTTAGAGGGTGCACACGCAATGGATAAACACTTTGCTGAAAGCCCGTTCGAAGAGAACGTACCGGTTTTGATGGCGCTCATCGGCATCTGGCATATCAACTTTAGCAAGGTACCCACCCAAGCGGTTATTCCCTATTGCGAACGAATGGGACTGTTGAGCGCTTACTTACAGCAGCTCGATATGGAGAGTAATGGTAAGAGCACACTGCAAAGTGGCGAAGCCGTCTCCACCGAAACCGGACCCATCGTCTGGGGCCAGACAGGGACCAACGGTCAACACGCCTTTTTCCAATTGATGCACCAAGGGACACACTGCATACCCGTGGACTTCATTGCCGCTTTTGAGGACGCCCTAAGCGATTCTGAGCATCATAGAACGCTGCTCGTAAACATGCTCGCGCAAGCCGCGGCTCTGATGACGGGCAAATCCGCGCCCACAGGGGAACCTTACCGCGAGTACCCAGGGAACAGACCATCAAGCCTCATTATGATGCCCAAATTGACACCCGCCACCCTAGGCGCACTTATCGCGCTCTATGAACACAAAGTATTCGTGCAAGGCGTAATTTGGGGCATCAACTCGTTTGATCAGTGGGGCGTGGAACTCGGTAAAAAATTAACCAATGAACTACTTCCCTTGGACGCCGACCTAAGCGAGTTTGACGCATCGACGCGGGCTTGGATGCAACGACTCAACTCGCTTTAATAGTCCCATCAGCCCAAGCGCCATCGCGCCGCCATTGAATGGCGCGAAGTCGATCTATCTCATTTGCTCTGGCGACAACCGCAAGGCAGAGAGCATAAAGCGCCGATGCGCTCTTCGAGCTCTCGGGTTTCGCGCCACCGTTTCCAATTAAAAAAAAGGGGCCGCATTAACGCCCCCTTATTTCTGGCCGAGAACCGCGATAAAAACGAGCGCGGATAGCGTTTCGGTTATAGCTCTACCATACATTCCGTACAAAGAACCGTGGCCCGCGGTTCTGATACCGACTCCAATACCTTGAAAATTTGTGCCATATATTCGCTGTAAGAGCCCAATAAAGGTTTCACAGTGATACCAATACCGCCTTGCAGCTCGCGCAGAATCATAATCGCTTTCGAAGGTGCCTTTACGACGTAATCCACATCGTATGCCTCTAACCCCGCCAATTCAGCCGCTGCCGCTATGGCGACTTCCATGTTGCCCATCTCGTCGACTAATCCAAGCTCCTGTGCTTTTTGGCCAATCCAGACGCGACCGCCCGCAATCGAACGAATGAAATCAGGGTCTTGGTCACGACCTTCGGCTACCAGCTGAATGAATCGGTCATAGGCAGTCGAAGCCCAACGCGCGAACATACCATCAAGCTTTTCGCTCATTGGGTTCACGGGGCTCCAGCCCGCGTGCTCACTGGTTGTGTAACCATCGAAATTGATTCCTGCCCACTCGAAAGTCCGCTCAAATGACGGGAAAGCAACCGCCACACCAATCGATCCCGAGATGGTGGTTGGTTCCGCGAAGATCTTATCGGCAGACATACTGACCCACACGCCGCCGGATGCAGCCACATCGCCCATTGACACGACAACAGGTAAGCCCTTCCTCTGCGCTGCAGAGACCTCATCTCGAATCATTTCGCTTGCGATAATTGATCCGCCCGGACTGTTCACCCTAAGCACGATCGCCTTGGTGTCCTCTTTTGAATACGCTGTGCGAATCAAATTCGCGATATCGTCAGCACCAGCGACACCAGGACCTTGAGGTCCCTCTTGTATCCCGCCCTGAACAAATACGACCGCAATAGATTCGTCAGTATCAGAAACGTCATCATCAAGCGTACTCATGTACTCATCTGCACTGATGTGCGGATAAGTATCGCGTCCGCCATCCGTAATCGTGCCGAAACGCTCCATCATGTACTCACGATAGGCAGGAAAATCGAAGGTTCCATCGATCAATCCAAGCTCTTTGGCCTTAGCCAGGTTGTGGTAGCCCGCTTCACCCAAAAGCGGAACAGAAAAATCGTCTGCCAACGTTTGAATCACCGCCGGCTCGATACCCCGCGCCTTGGCCATACGTGCCTTCATTTCTTCCCATATAGGTACCAATAGGGCTTCGCGCTGCTCTCGATCGGCATCGCTCATGCTATTTCTCGTGAGGCCTTCAGTAGCCGACTTGTACAGCCCTTGCGAGTAATTATGAATATTGATTCGCAATTTGTCGGTTAGATCGCGGGTGTAATCGCGATACCCGCCAAGCCCCGAAATCGAAACAGCGCCCGCGGTGTGCACAAAGACCTCATCCGCCTGCGCGGCCATCAGATACGACCCACTGCTCAAAGACCGACTGAAGGCAATGATCGGCTTGCCACTGCCGCGCAGCGCTGCAAGCTCATCCGCAATCTGAAGTGCGGTGGTGGGCCCCGCGAAACCCGCCTCGCTGAAATCGATAGAGATCGCCGCCAGAGAACTATCATCGGCCGCAGCACGAAGTAATTTGACCAGATCGCGGGTTTGAATCTGGGCATCATCGGGCATAGCGAAGGGGAACTCTAAGTCATCAGGGAATACTTCCTGATCCAAGATGAGTCCTTTGGGGGCAATCATAAGCACCTTGCCATCGCTCTCTGGCAACTCGGGCTGGTTAAATACCGAACTTACGATACCGGACACGATACCCACTGCTACTGCCAAAGTCAGAATATTTAAGGTGCCCCGCCGAATAGCGGCTAGGAGTCGCCCTAAACTTTCAAAAAACCGTCTTACCATAAAATTCTCCCATGATTTTCGCTCAGTTTAGTCGAACACGCCCCGAAGCTCACGGTTAAGCATCTTATAATATTGTCATTTGGTCGCAAGTCGATCAAAGCTGAGTGCGCTTCCGTTGGAGTCTCGGGCGAATGCCAGTGTGCGTTCTAGACCAAGAGAAGACCTATGCCAACCGAGGCAGCGTTTGAGTCTCGGGCGAATGCCAGTGTGCGCTCTAGACCGAGAGAGGACCTATGCCAACCGCCCAAGAGGGCGCCACAATACCGAACCGAATGCGTTCCTGATCACATAATGAGCCACGGTCTCATTCGCAATTTATCTGGGCGGATCTATTATGCTGCCTTTTGACGCATTTACCCTAAACCAACCCGCGATTGAGTAGCGATCGCGCCTCGCAGGGAGCACCTCATGAGGAAAACGCTCGCTCAAGAATAGAACCGTTGTACCGGCAAGCGGCGTGACACAAAGCCCCTCCCGATCGGTGTCAGACTCATACAGTATGAGCTCACCGCCATCATCTCTCGCCCAATCACTGTTAAGGTAAGTCACGAGAGACAGCACACGGTTTGCCTCTCCACGGAAAGCATCGTAGTGACGCTTGTAATAAGCGCCAGCCCTATACCAGGCGTAATGACTCTCAAATGAAAACAGCCCCAGAAACAACTGCCGATTTAACTCTAAGCGCAGCTCTTCACACCAGGTCAGCCAAGCCGCTCCTTCGGCAGACTCCCCTGTCATCCAACACACGTCATCGGAGCGAACGAATTGGTTCTGATGGTAGCTCTGTGCTCGGCCAATGCCTGCTCGGGCGAATTCTTCTGCGCTTAGCGACTGCACCTGCATCTGGAGAGCAGCGAGCAAACTCGGCGGTAAAGAATTAGGTTGCACCGTGTAGCCTTTCAAGACGAGATCTTCGACAACGCGATTCGC